>JANPHA010000171.1:0-2201 GCA_031424255.1 Burkholderiales bacterium
ATGAAGTTCTCGATGCGCGCGCGCAGCGCGTTGCCGCCGCTCGTGCCCATCAGCACCGCGACATCGGCGGGCGCGGACAACATGCCCACGATCGGGGTGCCCTGGGTCTCCGCAAGCGACGACGCCGGAACGCCGTCGCCCTTGCCGCCGGGAATGTCCGCGGCGCGCACGTTGAAGACACGGCCGTTGGCCCCGAAGAGCACGATCGGATGGATGGTGCGCGTCTCGCGGATCGCGAGCGGCGCGTCGCCTTCCTTCCAGGCAAGCACGTTGGGATCGATGCCGTGCCCGGTGCGCGTGCGCAGGAACCCGTTGCGGGACAGCAGCACCGTGACCGGCTCGTCGACCACCGTCTCGACCATGGAGACGGTGATGCGCTCGGCTTCCTCGATCACGGTACGGCGCGCGTCGCCGAATTTCTCCGCATCCTCGCGCACTTCCCCGGCCGCGAGCTTGCGCCGCTCCGCGGGCGAGCCCAGCAGCCGCTTGAGCGACGCCGCTTCCTTCTTCAGCTCGGCGAGCTCGCGCTCGATCCGGATGCCCTCCAGCCTCGCCAGCTGGCGGAGCCGGATTTCGAGGATGTCCTCGGCCTGGCGCTCGGAGAGCGTGAAAGCCTTCATCAGCTCGGGCTTCGGCTCGTCCGCGTTGCGGATCACCTTGATCACCTTGTCGATGCTGAGGAACGCGATCATCCGTCCCTCGAGGATGTGCATGCGGTCGGCGACCTCGTCGAAGCGGTGCCTGAGGCGCCGCTCGATCACGCGCAGGCGGAAGGCCGCCCACTCGCCGATCACTTCCGCGATACCCATCTGCCGCGGGCGCCCGTCGCTGCCGATGGCGACGAGGTTCATGGAGACGTTGGCCTCCATCGACGTATGCGCCAGCAGGAAGTCCATCAGCTCCTGCGCTTCGACCTTGCTGGTGCGCGGCTCGAACACGATGCGCACCGGATGCTCGCCGTCGGAATCGTCGCGTTGCGTCTCGAGCAGCGCCAGCGCCGCGTTCTTCAGGCTCTGCTGCTCGGGCGTGAGGGACTTCTTCCCCGCTTTCGGTTTCGGATTGGTGAGCTCGTCGATCTCGCTCAGCACCTTCGCCGCGGAGGTGTTCGGGGGCAGCTGCGTCACGGCGACGCGGTATTGCCCGCGCGCGAGCTTCTCCACGTTCCAGCGCGCGCGCACGCGAATGCTGCCCCGGCCGGTCTCGTATGCCCTCTTGATCTCTTCGCGGGAGGAGATGATCTGGCCGCCGCCGGGGAAGTCCGGGCCCTTGATCGGGCGCACCACCGGCTTTGCGCCTTCGTCGCCTTCGAGCGTCTGCGCGCAGGCCTCGGCGACTTCCTTCAGGTTGTGCGGCGGAATCTCGGTCGCCATGCCGACCGCGATGCCCGATGCGCCATTCAGCAGCAGCACGGGAAGGCGCGCCGGCAGCAGCTTCGGCTCCTGGAATTCGCCGTTGTAGTTGTCGATGAAGTCGACGGTGCCGCGATCGAGCTCGGAAAGCAGCAGGTGCTCGGCGAAGGCCGTGAGGCGCACCTCGGTGTAGCGATACGCCGCGGGGCTGTCGCCGTCGCGCGAGCCGAAGTTGCCCTGGCCGTCGATCAGCGGATAGCGCAGCGTGAAGTCCTGCGCCATGCGCACTGCCGCCTCGTACACCGCCACGTCGCCATGCGGATGATACTTGCCGATCACGTCGCCCACGACGCGCGCGCTCTTCTTGTGCGGCGCGTCGGCGCGGTTGCCCATCTCCCGCATCGTGAAGAGGATGCGGCGCTGCACCGGCTTCTGCCCATCCTCGACGGAAGGCAGCGCGCGCCCCTTGACCACGCTCATCGCATAGGCGAGATAGGCGCGCGCGGCGAATTCGGAAAGCGTCGGCTCGTCGGGAGCGCGCGGGGGAGCCTCGTTGCCTCCGGCCGGCGGAGGAGGGGTGGGAGGCTGCGAGAAGAGATCTCCCGACAGCTCGGCGCCCTTCGCCGCTTTCGCCTTCTTCGTCTTCACCGCGCTCACAGGTCCGCCTCGATCGTGTGGCCTTCCTTTTCCATCCAGGCGCGGCGCCCGGCAGCCTCGGTCTTGCCCATCAGCAGCTTGAACACCGGTGGCGCGGCCGCGTACTCCGCCGCGTCCAGGCGCATCTCGATCAGGCGCCGCGTATCCCGGTTCATGGTGGTTTCTTTCAGTTGGTCGGGGTTCATCTCTCCCAGG
>JANPHA010000172.1:0-7785 GCA_031424255.1 Burkholderiales bacterium
GCGATCACGTTCCCCCTGGTGCTCGCCCAGCGCCGGCTGCTGCAGGGCGCGCGCAAGTACGCGACCATCAAGGGCAAGGCCGGGCGCATGCGCGAGCTGCCGCTCGGCAAGTACACCTGGGTCGCCCTGGCGCTGCTGATCACCTATCTCTTCGTGACGGTGATCGTGCCCGTCTCCGGCATCACGCTGCGCGCTTTCGTCACCAACTGGGGATTCGGAGTGAAGCTCTCGGAAGCGTTCACGCTCGACAGCTTCCGCTTCGTGCTGCAGGAGCCGACCCATACGCGCGCGATCTGGAACACGGTCCTGATCGGCACCGTGGGTGGCGCGATCACGGTGGCCTGCTACACCGCGATCGGGTTCGCGACCCACCGCCGCAACGACGGATGGTCGCGCTTCGTCGACTATCTCGTGCTCGTGCCGCGCGCCGTTCCGGGCCTGCTCGCCGGCCTCGCCTTCCTGTGGGTGTTCCTGTTCTTCCCGCCGCTCACCCCGCTGCGCACGACGATCTTCAGCATGTGGCTCGCCTATACCGTCGTGTGGCTCGCGTATGGAATGCGGCTCATCTCCTCGTCGCTGATGCAGGTGAGCCCGGAGCTCGAGGAGGCCGCGAGGAGCGTGGGAGCGAGCCGCGGCACGGTGTCGCGCATGATCACGCTGCCGCTGATCCGCCCCGGCCTGATCGGCTCGTGGCTGCTGGTCTTCATGATCTTCGAGCGCGAGTATTCGACCGGCGTCTATTTGCTGGCGCCCGGCACCGAGGTGATCGGCGCGCAGCTGGTGTCCCTCTGGCAGGGCGGCGCGATCGACATCGTCGCGGCTCTCTCACTCATCAACATCGTGCTGGTCGGCATAGGCCTTGCGATCGCGCTTCGCCTCGGCGTGAAGCTTCGCGATTGAAAACGGAGAACACAAATGGCTGAGCTCGGCGTCGAGAACCTGCACCTCACCTACGGCACCAACCCGATCCTGAAGGGCGTGTCGATGGAGCTGAACCGCGGCGAGGTCGTCTCGCTGCTGGGTCCGTCGGGAAGCGGCAAGACCACGCTGTTGCGCGCGGTCGCGGGGCTCGAGGTGCCGCACAAGGGAACGATCCGGATCGGCACGCGCGAAGTCTTCAACGGCGAGAAGGGGCTGGATGTCCCCGCCGAAGCGCGCAACCTCGGGCTCGTGTTCCAGTCGTACGCGCTGTGGCCGCACAAGACCGTGTTCGAGAACGTGGCCTTCGGGCTGCGCCTGCGCAAGGTGCCCGCGGCGGAGATCGAGACGCGCGTGAAGAAGGCGCTGGGGGAGCTGTCTCTCGGACACCTCGCCGATCGCTTCCCGCACCAGCTCTCCGGGGGGCAGCAGCAACGCGTCGCGATCGCGCGCGCGCTGGTCTACAACCCGCCGGTGATCCTGCTCGACGAGCCGCTCTCCAACCTCGACGCGAAGCTGCGCGAGGAGGCGAGGGCCTGGCTGCGCGAGCTGATCGTGACGATGCAGCTCTCCGCCCTCGTCGTGACGCACGACCAGGCCGAATCGATGGCGATGTCGGACCGCATCCTGCTCCTGAACAACGGCGTGATCGAGCAGCAGGGCACGCCCCAGGAGATGTACAACACGCCGCAGACGCTCTTCACCGCGGACTTCATGGGCAGCAACAATCGCCTGCCGGGGAAGGTGGCCGCGATCGAGGGCGGCGATGCCCAGCTCGCCGGCGACGGCTGGACGCTCTGGGGTCGCGCGCGACCGAGTGCCAAAAGCGGCGGCGACGGCACCGGCATGATCCGCCTCGAGCGCGTGCGCCTCGCGCAGGGGCCGGGCGAGAACCGCGTGCAGTCCGATCTCACCACGTCGATGTTCCTCGGCGACAAATGGGAGCACGTGTTCCGTCTTGGTGCCACCACGCTGCGCGCCTACGGCGCGAGCATGCTCGAGCGCGGCAAGCATTGGGTCGAGCTTCCCCGCCAGGACCTGTGGATCTTCTGAGAGCGCGGCACGCGCGATTTCCCTTGCCGCGTCGGTTGAGAATAAATCGCTTGTTGCAGTGCAGCACGTTCGGTACCGTGACCCGTGTGGAGGGCGCGACCCGCGTTCCTCGCGCAGTCTTCCCACAAGGAGGCGTCATGGAACCCGTGGTGTCGCGAAAACTCGAAAGCCTGGCCATGCCCCTGGTCGCCAGCCTCGTTCCGACCACACCCGGCGACATCGTGCGCCTCGCATGCGAATCCGATGGCGCGTGGCTCTACTGCCGCGTCGAGGATCTGCTCCCCGATGGCGACCTGATCTGCTCCGTGGTGGACGCCCAGTGGTGGCCCTCGGTGATGATCGACGGCATCCTGCCCGGCGTGAAGTACGCGGTGCGCGCCGACCGTGTGTTTTCGGTCGTGCCCCCCGCCGCGCTCCAATAACGCTTAATACCGGGGTCACACTCCAAAATTCCAATTGCGTTGTCTGACCCCCGAATTTATACTGCGCGCATGGTCCTGATCGGAATGCTCGACTCTCCCTACGTGCGCCGCGTCGCGGTCTCGATGAAACGCATGGGCGTGCCGTTCGAGCATCGCCCGGTCTCGGTCTTTCGCCACTTCGACGAGTTCCGCAAGGTGAATCCGGTGGTGAAGGCGCCGACGCTCGTCTGCGACGACGGCACCGTGCTGATGGATTCGACGCTGATCCTCGATTACGTCGAGGCCACCGTGCCGCTCGAGGCGCGGCTTCTGCCGGCCGACCTCGCGGCGCGTCGCGCGGCGCTGCACTCCATCGGCTTCGCGCTCGCGGCCGCCGACAAGTGCGTGCAGATCGTCTACGAGAAGGAGCAGCGGCCGAAGGACAAGCAGCATCAGCCGTGGCTCGAGCGCGTGATCGCGCAGGCCAATACCGCGTTCGCCGTGCTCGAGCCCGCCGCCGCGGCCGCGCGCCCGTGGCTGCAGGGCGAGCGCTTCACCGCCGCCGACGTCATGACCGCGTGCGCGTGGCGCTTCGGCCAGTACTACAACGCGCTCGAGGTTCCCGCAGAGCGCTACCCCGCGCTCGTCGCCTACTCGCGGCGCGCCGAGGCCCTTTCCGAGTTCGCCTCCACTCCGCTCGATTGACCGGGGTCCTTCCCCGGTTCTCCCCAGATCCTTTCCTCGGTGAAGCCGAGCTCGGCGAAATCCTGCGCGCGCAGGTCGGCCTCGCCGGTGCAGAAGAACTCGTCGAGCTGCGGCGGCTTCACGCGCGTGCCGGCGAGCATCGCGTGCACCTGGCCGCGATGGTGGATGTCGTGCTCGAAGAGGTGCGCCAGGATGCGGCGCACGCGATCGCGCATCACGCCGGCCTTGCGCGGGATCAGCACGGCCGCGTCGAGACGTGAATCGTCGAGCGACTCGCACAGCGCGATCAGGCGGCGATCGGCCGCGTGCTGCTCGCGCGAGAGCTCGGCGCAATCGTCGAACGGCTCCTCGGGCTCGAAGAAGCGCCACGGATCGCCGTGCGGCGCAAGGCCGGCGAGGCTGCGCTCGAAGATCTCGAGGTAGTACCAGTCGACCGTGAGGATGTGGTTGAGCGTCGCCTTGATCGACGGGAAGAAACTGGTGCGCTTCGCCGCGAGCTCCTCGCGCGAGAGCAAGCCACAGGCCTTGAGCAGGCGATGGTTCGCCCAGGCGTTGTTGTACGCCTCGGTGGCGAAGTGGTGCGCGAGGGAGCGGGTCGATTTCATGCCGCTATAGTAAAGTCATTCCATGCCGCGCAACCTCGCCCCGATCCTCTCGCTCGACGATTTCGAGCGCGCCGCGCGCCGCCACCTTCCGCGGCCGGTGTTCGCGTACGTCTCGGGCGGTGTCGAGGACAACCTCTCGCTGCGCGACAACCGCGCGGCGTTCGAGGAGCTGGGATTCATTCCACGCGTGCTGGTCGACGTGTCGCAGCGCAGCACCGCGGCAACGCTCTTCGGCCGCGGGTATTCGATGCCCTTCGGAATCGCGCCGATGGGCATCAGTGCGCTGTCGGCGTATCGCGGCGACATCGTGCTCGCACGCGGCGCGCGCGCGGCCAACATCCCGATGATCATGAGCGGCTCCTCGCTGATCCGCCTCGAGGAGGTCTGCACGGAGTATCCCGGCGCGTGGTTCCAGGCCTACCTGCCGGGCGCGCAGGATCGCATCCTCGCGCTCATCGACCGCGTGGAGCGCGCGGGCTTCGAGACGCTGGTGATCACGGTCGACGTCGCGGTGCTCTCCAACCGCGAGAACAACATCCGGGCCGGCTTCTCGACGCCGCTGCGCCCGAGTATCCGCCTCGCGTGGGACGGGATGCAGCGCCCCGACTGGCTCTTCAACACCGCGCTGCGTACCTTGCTGCGCCACGGCATTCCGCATTTCGAGAACTCCTTCGCCGAGCGCGGAGCGCCGATCATCGCGAAGAACGTCGACCGCGATTTCACCGAGAAGGACCACCTCGACTGGGATCACCTCGATCTCATCCGCAAGCGCTGGAAGGGCACGCTCGTGGTGAAAGGCATCATGAACCCGGCGGACGCGCGCATCGCGCGGGGGCACGGCGTCGACGGCATCATCGTCTCCAACCACGGCGGCCGCCAGCTCGAGAGCACCGTGTCGCCGCTGCGCGTGCTCCCCGCGATGGTCGCGGAAGCCGGCGGCATGACCGTGATGATGGATAGCGGCATCCGCCGCGGCACCGACGTGCTGAAGGCGCTCGCCCTCGGGGCGAAATTCGTCTTCGTCGGGCGGCCGTTCAACTACGCCGCGTCGATCGCCGGCGAGCAGGGCGTGGCGCACGCGGTCGGGATCCTCGGCGGCGAGCTGAGCCGCAGCATGGCGCAGCTCGGCATCAACTCGGTCGCCGAAATGGGCGCCGACAAGTTGATGCGAATGACAAGACCGGGGACGGGCCCGGTTTAGTCTTCGAGGGTGAAGCCCACCTTCACCGTCACCTGCCAATGGGCCACCTTGCCCTCGGCGATGTGGCCGCGTGTCTCGATCACCTGGAACCAGTGCATGTTGCGCACCGTCTTCGCGGCCTTGGCGATCGCCTTGCGGATGGCGTCCTCGATGGAATCGGTCGAGGAGCCGGTGAGCTCGAGCGACTTGTAGACGTGGTCGGTCATGGCGGTTCCTTCTTCTGGCATCAATGCGCGGAGAGCCAGTATGCCGCTAGTCGGCCGCCGGCATCAGCCGTCAGCCCGGCTGCTCGCCACGCTGCGCGACCACGAAGCCGCTGACGTCGAGCACGGAGTTGTCGACGACCTGCGCCGTCTCCATCAGCGGGATGAAGCCCAGGGCCTCGATGGCTTCCCGAGTGCCGGGCCGCTTGGAAACGTTCTGCTTCTCCGAGGCCGATTGCGCGCTCGTCTCGAAGTGGTAGACCACGACGCTTCCCATATGCGCTCCCTTCCTGTCTTTTTTATGAACTGCAATGTGCCCAGAATAGCCGGGTCGCGGCCGGAAGAAAATGCACGCACCGGTTGCAAGTGCAATTGGCAACGAATTCAGGTAATTGCATCGGCGCCGCGAGCCGCCGCGGCGATGATTTCGTAGGAACGCAGCCGGTCCTCGCGCGCGTACGTGTCCGACGAGATGATGAGCTCGTCGGCCTGCGTGATATCGATGATCTCCTGCAGCCCCGCGCGCACGCGCTGCGGGCCGCCCACCACCATCAGCGCCATGCGCTCCGCGACAGCGAGCCGCTCGCCCTGCGACCACAATCCCTCCATGCTCTGCACCGGCGGCGGGATCGCAAGCCGCTCGCCCTTGAGGATTCCGAGGAAGCGCTGGTACATGCTGGTGGCAAGAAACTCGGCGCGCTCATCGGTCTCGGCGCCGAGCGCCGGGACGCCCACCATCACGTACGGTTGCGCAAGCGCTGGCGACGGCTTGAACTCCTTGCGGTAGATCGCGATCGCCTCGAGCAGCTCGCCGGGAGCGAAGTGCGACGCGAATGCATACGGACGCCCGATCGCCGCGGCGAAGTGCGCGCTGTAGAGGCTCGAGCCGAGGATCCAGATGGGAACGTCGAGGCCGGCGCCGGGAATCGCCTTCACCGCCTGCTGCGGCGATGCGGGCGCGAAGTACGACAGCAGCTCCTTCACCTGCACGTCGAAATCCTCGCCGCGCGAACCGGTGTTGCGCCGCAGCGCGCGCATCGTGAGCGGATCGGTGCCGGGGGCGCGGCCCAGCCCGAGATCGATGCGGCCGTTGTACAGCGACTCGAGCGTTCCGATCTGCTCGGCCACGACCAGCGGCGCATGGTTCGGCAACATGATGCCGCCCGAGCCGATGCGAATCGTGCTCGTGGCCTCGGCGAGATAGCCCATCAGCACGACGGTGGCGGCACTCGCGATGCCGTCGAGGTTGTGGTGCTCCGCAACCCAGTAGCGCCGATAGCCCCAGCGCTCGGCGCTTTGCGCGAGAGAGCGCGACGCGCGGAACGCATCGGGGATGGTGCCGCCCTGCGGATAGGTGACGAGGTCGAGGACCGAGATCGGGGTGTCTGCGAGTTTCTTCATGGGAGGTTCGACCGGCGGAAAAGAAAAACGGCAGCCCGAAAGGCTGCCGTTCTTGCTCGACAGTTGCCGAATTCGATGCTCAGCCCATCGGCTTGATCGCGACGGCTTGCTTGCCCTTCGGGCCGTCCTTGATCTCGAACTCGACCTTCTGGTTCTCCTTCAGGGTCTTGAAGCCGTTGCCCTGGATCTCGGAGAAGTGGGCGAAGAGGTCCTCACCGCCGCCATCGGGTTTGATGAAGCCGAAGCCTTTGGAGTCATTGAACCACTTCACGATTCCGGTGCTCATTGCGTAATTCCTTTAAAAATTTGAAATTCCCGGTGATCCCCCGGGACCGGGGCCAGCGAACTGAAGGAACTCGCCAAGACGGAAACTGAAGTGGGCGCCGGTATTTCTGCGCCGGCGGGACTGGAGTTACTGCTTACAAGTACCTCTTCACTGCGAGGCGGATTATACCACCGCGAAAATCGGCGCAAGGGGGGCGGCCGTGGTCCCTCCGGCCTAGGTTTCGCCTCTGTAGGACCGCGCTAGACGCGCGGCTCGCCGCTGCTGTTGACCGTGACCGTCCTGCCGGGTGGCGAGGACATCTGCATGCGGTGCTCGCGACCCTTGAACGTGTACGTCACGTCCCAGTAGTCGGGTCGCCCGCCGCTCGGCACGCTGGTGCAGCGTTGCACTTCCTGGCCGTAGCCGGGGCCGCTGTCGCGCCCGACATTCGCGCCGATCGCGGCACCCGCTACCGCACCGCCTGCCGTCGCCACGTCCTTGCCGCGTCCGCCGCCCACCTGGTGGCCGAGGACCCCGCCGATCACCGCGCCCGCGATCGCGCCGGGCACGTTGGCCTCGGTGCTCGAGACCTGCTCGCGCTCGACCCAGCAGCGCTGCTCCGAGTGCGTCACCACCGCGCGCACCGCGACCACCGGCGCCTGGAAGACCTTCTCGCTCGGACGCCGGCTCGCGTCGTAGACCAGGACGGGCGGCGGCGCGTAGCGGTGCTCCTCGACGTGCATCTTGCCGCCGACGAGGCGCGCCGACGAGATGCTGTTGTTCATTCCCATGGCGGCGAGCGAGGGATAACGCCCCGGCCGCAGCACCATGCAGCGCCCGCCAAAGCGCGCGTGCTCGCAAACTTCCCAGCGGTTGCTCCTCACGACGACCGACGACGCGCGGTCGTTGAAGCCGTAGCGCTCGAAATCCCCGACCGGCTTCGCGGTGGTGAAGTTGCGCCCGCCGAACCCCTCACGCTCGTAGAAACTGATCTGCGCCGCTGCCGGCAAGGCGAGCGCCGCCAGCACCCACG
>JANPHA010000173.1:0-11701 GCA_031424255.1 Burkholderiales bacterium
GTTCGTTTCGACCCCGTGGGGGGCCCTAGGGCTCCCCATTTTTTTCGAGATAGACCGCGCAGAGGGATGACGGCCAGAAAGGTGGGGCACCAACTCAAATTCGTGATTTTGTGTTGCAATTTTGCAACATACGTCAAATAAGAGTTGGATTGTTCCCAAACCTGTCGATATGATCCGTTCGGTGTCGACCGGCTAAAAAGGGGACCAGAGCAACTAAACCCTTCGCAAGTCTCTGCTTTCACTCATGCTTTTACTACCTGGGGGTGTTCATAATGAAATCCGGAATGAAGACGCTTACCGTTGCCTTGGCACAAATCCTGGGCACGGGCGTGGCGATGACGGTGGCTACCGCCCCCGCTCTCGCCCAGCAGGCACAGAAGATCGAGAAGATCGAAGTCACAGGTTCCAACATCAAGCGCATCGAGGGTGAATCCGCGCTTCCGGTGACGGTGATAAGCAGGGAAGACATTTCCAGGACCGGCGCTACGACCGCTGAGGAATTGTTGAAAACCGTCTCGGCCGCGGGCCCCGGGGGCTACTCGCTGGCCAACGGCATCGGAGAGTCCGGGCGACCTGGCACGGCGACCGTTTCGCTGCGCGGCCTCGGCGACACCAATACGCTGATCCTGCTCAATGGACGGCGTCTCGCGAACTACGCCTTCAGCATCACCGGCGGCTCGACCAACCTGAACCAGATCCCGGTCTCCGCGATCGAGCGCGTCGAGGTGCTGAAGGACGGCGCTTCCGCGATCTACGGAACCGACGCGATCGGCGGTGTGATCAACTTCATCCTGCGCAAGGACTTCACCGGCATCGAGCTCACCGCCTACGGCACGAAGACCGAGCACGGCGGCGGCAACCAGCGCCGTTACTCCGCGCTGCTCGGGTTCGGCGACCTGAACAAGCAGCGTTTCAACGTGATCGTGAACCTGGATTACCAGAAGGACGATCCCCTCAAGGCCTCAGAGCGTCTCAGCTTTACCGGCACCGGGATCCGGCCCGACATGGGATTCGCGCAGACCAGTTCGCGCACTGCGCCCGCGAACTTTACCTTCAACGGCACGAGCTACAACACATCGGCGGCCACCGGCTGCGTTCCTGCCCTGGGCTCGTTCCATGTCGACGGCTCCGGCAACAACGCTCCGTCGCGCCTGAATTGCATCCAGGACTTCAGCGCCGTCCTCGACATCTACCCGCCGAGCGAGCGCAAGGGCATCTTCACGCGTGGCACGTTCCAGCTCGCGAGCGACCATCAGCTGTTTGCCGAATATCACCTGCAGAAGAACAAGATCACCTACGCCATCTCGGAGACTCCGATGGTGCCGGACGGCGGCGGCAACTGGTTCTACCCGGCGAACGGGCGTTTCTACCCGACGAGTTTCGTCGCGGCCAACGGGCTGACCATCAATCCCACCGGACCGCTGTCGGCTGCCTGGCGGATGAAGGCCACCGGCCGGCGCACGGAACGCGTCGACACCGAAGAGCAACGCCTGGTCGCCGGGGCACAGGGCAGCATCATCGGCTGGGACTACAATGCCGCCTATGCGCACAGCGAATCCAAGGCAAGCGACACCTACGTCGACGGTTACGTGAACGCGGCGCTGCTGCGGCCGATCTTCAACTCCGGCAACATCAACATCTTCTCCTCCACACCCCTGCCCCAGGACCAGGTCGACCTGCTCGCGCCCACGAAGATCCTGCAGAAGATTCGCGAGGCGAAGACCAAGGTCGATTCATTCGACGGGAAGGTTTCGAAGGAGCTGTGGGAGACCCGCAACGGACCGCTCGCCCTTGCAGTCGGCGCCGAGCACCGCAAGGAGAAACTCACCGACGACGTCGATCCGATCTTCAGCTCCGGCAACATCCTCGGCGGCGGCGGCAGCTTCCAGAACCAGGACGCGAAACGCGACGTGACCGGCGTGTTCGCCGAGCTGAACATCCCGCTGATGCGCAACCTCGAAACGCAATTGGCGGCGCGCTACGACAAGTACAGCGATTTCGGCAGCACGCTGAACCCGAAGATCGCGATGCGCTGGACTCCGACCAAGACGATCCTGGTGCGCGGCTCCTATAGCACCGGCTTCCGGGCGCCGACGCTCTCCGACCTGTTCTATCCGCAGTTCCAGGGCAATACCAGCGGATCCCACAACGATCCGGTCCGCTGCCCGGGAGGAAACGCGATCGGACTCTTCGTCGATACGCCGAACGAGTGCGACATCCAGTTCAACAACATCAGTGGCGGCAATCGCAACATCACGCCGGAGAAGTCGCGCCAATGGACCCTCGGCGTGATTTTCGAGCCGACGCCGGCGAGCTCCGTGGGTGCGGATTTCTGGTCGATCCGCCGCCGCAACTCGATCCAGACGATCGGCGACGGGACGATCTTCGACAGCTACGGCGCCGTCGATCCGGTGGGCGCGTTGGGTTACTTCAACCGCTTTGCACGCGATGCGGCCGGGCATTGCCTGAGCGATATCGCAGGCAGTCCCGCCACACCGGCGAACATTCCGTGCGCGATCCAGACGGTGAACCAGTTCCAGCAGAACCTCGGCAAGTACAACACCAGCGGGATCGACTTTTCCGGCACGTTGCGCTTTCCGTCGTCGGGATTCGGGCAGCTCAGCTTGCGCGCTGAAGGGACTTACGTCCTCCAGTACCGCTATCAGGTGGCGATCGACGGACCCTACATCGACAACAACGGCATCTTCACGACGGACAACGGCGCGGTCAGCCGCTGGCGCCACTACGCCTCGCTCAACTGGCGCAATGGCCCGTTCACGGCGTCGGTCGCGCAAAGCTTCACGCTCGGTTACGCCGACGACACCACGAACGGCAATCCGCCGCGCCGTGTCGCGTCATACGAGACGTGGGACCTGCAAGGCGGATGGGATGGCTGGAAGGGCCTGTCGCTGGTGCTCGGCATTCGCAACGTCCTCGACCGCGATCCGCCGGCTTCGGCCAACAGCCAGAACTTCCAGGTCGGCTACGACGCGAAGTACACCGACCCGCGCGGCCGGACGTATTACGCGACGCTTAAGTACCTGTTCAAGTAGGTTCGGCGAGCAACGAGAAAAGGGGCCTGCGGGCCCCTTTTCTTTTCATGCCCTGATTCAGGCGGCGATCAGCCAGCCGGTGATGGCACACCGGTTGCCCTGCGCGTAGGGCGCGACGTAGGACACGAAATGCTTCTGCGGCACGGTGAACAGCGCCAGCGAATTGAAGTGCGGGAAGAAGGTATCGACGACATCGCCCTGATCGTCGGCGAAATGCAGCAAGCCGCCCCAGTCCGGACGCCAACGACGCGTCAAGTTGATCACGTAGGCGAGCCGGCGCCGCTCGACGGTGGCCTCATCGTCGTGAACGAGAAGGAAGCCGCCCCGCGAGTACAGCGTCGCCTGGGCGTAGACCCGGTTGATGTCGTGCATGCCCGAAAGGCTGCGCATCACCGACATGAATTCGTCGTCGGCCATCCAGCGCACGCAGCGCGTCAGCACGTCGGTCTCGCCACGCTTGGCCGAGTCGACCATGGAATGCGAGTAGAACAGGAACTGGAATTCGCGTTCGGCCAACTGGTGGATGCGTGCCGTGAGGTCCATCCTCGCGGCCGGGGTGATCTCTCGCAGCTCGTCGCCCAGCAGCTTGCGGTCGCCGGTCTCGTCGCGGAACAAAAGCCTCCAGTCGAGTGCATCCAATGCGCCGGCGAGCGCTTCGACCACCTGGGCCTCGAAGAAGTCGCGAATCAGCACGCGGCCATTGCGCGCCAGCGCATCGCGGATGGCCTCGTGGTCCAGGTGGGGTTGGATGTAGCCCATCTTCAGAGTGGCACCATGTGGGGTATGTCCAGTATACAAGCCCGTTTTTTGGATAGAATCATGCGCACTCCCGCATGAAAACCTACCTCGACCTCCTGCGCCACGTCCTCGAGCACGGCGCGCGCAAAGAAGACCGCACCGGCACCGGAACGCTCTCGGTCTTCGGCTACCAGATGCGCTTCGACCTGGCCGAGCGCTTCCCGCTGCTCACCACGAAGAAGGTCCACACCAAGAGCGTGATCCACGAGCTGCTCTGGTTCCTGCAGGGCAGCACCAACGTCGACTACCTGCGCCGCAACGGCGTCACGATCTGGGATGAGTGGGCCGACGCCCAGGGCGAGCTCGGTCCCGTCTACGGCTACCAGTGGCGCTCGTGGCCCACGCCCGATGGCCGCCACATCGACCAGATCGCCGCGGTCGCGCAGCAGATCCGCGACAATCCGAGCTCGCGCCGGCTCGTGGTGTCGGCGTGGAACGTGGCGGACATCCCGCGCATGGCGCTGGCGCCGTGTCACGCGCTCTTCCAGTTCTACGTCGCCGACGGACGCCTGTCCTGCCAGCTCTACCAGCGCAGCGCCGATGTGTTCCTCGGGGTGCCGTTCAACATCGCGTCGTACGCGCTTCTCACGCTGATGGTGGCGCAAGTGACCGGGCTCAAGCCGGGCGAATTCGTGCACACGCTCGGGGACGCGCACCTCTATCTCAACCACCTCGAGCAGGCGCGCGAGCAGTTGTCGCGAACGCCGCGCAAGCCCCCCGTGATGAGGCTCAATCCCGCGGTGAAGGACCTGTTCGGCTTCCGCTACGAGGATTTCACGCTGCTCGATTACGACCCGCATCCGGCGATCCGTGCGCCGATCGCGGTCTAGGCCCGCGGTGCGCCGCTCGCTCGTCGTCGCCATGGCGCGCAACCGCGTGATCGGCCGCGACAACGCGCTGCCGTGGCGGCTGCCCGCCGACCTCGCGCATTTCAAGCGCGTGACACTCGGGCATCCGATCATCATGGGGCGGCGCACGTACGAATCGATCGGCAAGCCGCTGCCCGGCCGGCAGAACATCGTCGTCACGCACGATCGCAACTACGTGGCCCCGGGTTGCACCGTGGTGCCGTCGCTCGAAGCCGCCTACGCCGCGGCGAACGGAGCGGACGAGGTCTCCATCATCGGCGGCACGTCGCTCTTCGAGGCGGCGCTTCCCCATGCCGATCGCATTCACCTGACGGAGGTCGAGGCCGACGTCGAGGGCGACACGTGGTTCCCGGAATTCGATCGCCGCGAATGGGTCGAGACCGAGATCGCCCGCCAGGGCGTCGACGAACGCCACGCCTATCCGCTCAGGATCCTGCGGCTCGAGCGCCGCGGCAAGCCGCCAGCGTCCTAGAACATTCCCGGGCGTTCGATGCGACGCGTGAACTTGCTCACCACGCGCCCGCTCTCGTCGAAGGTCACCGAGAAGATCGCGCGGTAGCCCCAGGTGTCGATATAGCGGTAGTCCCAGGCGACCGTGTGCGAGCGTGCGAACTCCATCGTCTCGCCCGGCGGCCCGATTCGGCGCAGCACCTCGTCGCGGGTCATTCCCGGCTGGACCTGCCGGAAAGTGTCGTCGTTGAGCACCGGGAGCACCGCCTCCAGCACGCCATCCCGGTTCAGGCGCACCTTGAAGGTCTGGACGCCCAGCGGGCCACGCGGGTAGAGGAGCTCGCGCGAACCCTCGCGATCGACGAACTGCATCGCGGGCTCTCCCATCAGCTGGCGAACTTCCGCCTCGGTCGCGGCGCCGACGCGCAGTCCGTGGCCGTCATAGGCCGCGCACCCGGCAAGGGAAACCGCGATGCACGACGCTGCAAGGATCTTCATGCCAGATAGACCCGTTGCACGCGCCCCGGTTCCATGGAGCACAGGAGTACGACGCCATCCCCCGGGTGCTAGAATCGATCGAGCGGGAAGTTGCCGTCGAGTGGCGATTCCGGCTCCCCTTGAACAATCCCGGATCCTCCAAGCCAACAGTCCGCATCCTCGTCGTCGAAGATTCACCCGAGGACTACGAACTGCTGCGCGCCCGCCTCGACACCGCTCCGTTCGACGCGATCTCCACGCGCGTGGAGGACGAGCCGGGGATGTCCGCGGCGCTCGACGAGGGCTCCTGGGACCTGGTGATCTCGGACCATAACCTGCCGCGCTTCAGCTCGATCGCCGCACTCGCATTGCTGCGACAGCGCGGCTCCAACCTGCCGTTCATCATCGCCTCGGGCATGATCGGCGAGGACGTCGCGGTCGAGGCGATGCAGTCCGGCGCCGACGACTACGTGATGAAGTCGAACATGAAGCGGCTCGTGCCCGCGATTCAGCGCAGCCTGCGCATGGCCGCGGAGCGGCGCGCGAAGCTCGCCGCCGAGGAAGCGGTGCGCGAGGCGCTGCAGGAGCTGAAGATCTCGCGCGAGAGCCTCTCGGATCTCACCGCGCACCTCGAGTCCTCGAAGGAGGCCGAGCGCGCCTCGATCGCGCGCGAGATCCACGACGAGATGGGCGGGCTGCTCACCGGCCTCAAGGCCGACGTTTCGTGGCTGAAGAAGCAGGTCGGCGCCGAGCCGCGCGCGCGCGACAAGCTGCGCGACATCGAAGGGCTTCTCGACGACGTCGTGCAGGTTTCCCACCGCATCGCCAAGTCCCTGCGGCCCGCGATCCTCGACCAGGGCCTGAACGCCGCGCTCGAATGGCAGGCGCAGGAATTCGAAAAGCACTCCGGAATCCCCTGCCATTTCCGCACCAACGACGAGGACCTTTCGCTCGACTCGGGGCAGGCGACCGGCGTCTTCCGCGTGTTCCAGGAGGCTCTCACCAACATCGCGAAGCACGCTCAAGCGGGCCACGTGGACGTGCAGATGTTCGCAACCGACAAGCTGGTGACGCTGGAGGTGCGCGACGACGGCGTCGGGGTGCGCAAGCAGGACCTGGCAAAATCCGAATCCTTCGGCGTGCGCGGCATGCAGGAGCGCATGCACCATCTCGGCGGCTGGATCGAAGTCAGCGGCGCCCCCGGCAAGGGCACGACGCTGATGCTCTCGATCCCGCGCTCGCGCACATGATCCGCGTGGCCCTCGCCGACGATCACGCCGTGGTGCGCAAGGGCGTGCGCCAGATCCTCGGCGAGGCCGACGACATCGAGGTGGTCGGCGAGGCCAAGGATTACGGCGAGCTCTCGACGCTGCTGAAGGACACGCCCTGCGACGTGCTGGTGCTGGACATCTCGATGCCCGGCAAGAACGGCATCGAGACGCTGAAGGCGATGCGCGAGCGCTACCCGCGCCTGCACGTGCTGATCCTCAGCATGTTTCCCGAGGACCAGTACGCATTGCGCGCGCTGAAGGCGGGAGCCTCCGGCTACGTGTCGAAGGAGGCCGCGCCGGAAAATCTCGTCGATGCGATACGCCTGGTGTCGCGCGGCAAGAAATACATCACGCCCGGGGTCGCCGAGGCCCTGGCCACGAGCCTGGAGCGCAAGCAACGCTCCGAGGTGCCGCACGAGGCGCTCTCCGACCGCGAATACGAAACGCTGCGGCTGATCGCCGCGGGCAAGAAGCTCTCCGAGATCGCCGAGCTGATGTCGCTGTCCCCCAAGACGGTGAGCGTGTATCGCGCGCGGCTCCTGGAGAAAATGGGGCTGCGCAACAATTCCGAGCTCACCCATTACGCGATCAAGCACGGCTTGGTCGAGTAGCCCTCAAGGTCCGCTTCCCCGGGTCGATAGTGCGGTCATGAACAAGACTCCACCCCGTCCCCCGGCGCAGAGGTTCGACGCCGAACGCGCCGCCGTCCTGCGCCGGGACGTGCGTACGGGACGATATCGGGTGAATGTACAGCGCGTGGCCGATCGCCTGCTCGCGGCGGCGCGCGCCGGGAAGGCGAAGGGAGCTGCGGAGGAAATCTAGTGCGGGACGGCCAGGCGGATGCGTTCCACGGCCCGCGTATGCAGCTGGCAGATGCGCGACTCGGTGACGCCCAGGACCGCCGCGATCTCGCGAAAGTTGAGATCCTGGTCGTAATAGAGGCCCATCACCAGGCGCTCGCGATCCGGCAAGGCTTCGATCGCGGCGACCAGCGCGCCGCGAAGGCGCTTGTCCTCGAGTTGGCCCAGCGGGTCGGCGGAGGGGTCTGCCGGCGGCGAAGCGCGACCGGCGCCGTCGCCATCCCACTCCTCGTACCGGAAGACCTGGCTGGCGCGTGCGTCCACGAGGATCGCGCGATATCCGGGCAGGTCCAGTCCGAGCCGCGCGGCGATTTCGGATTCGAGCGGCACCCGCCCGAGCGACTGCTCGAGGGCGCGCACCGCGGCGTCGATGGCGCGCTGGCTCCTGCGCACGCTGCGCGGCACCCAATCGTTGGAGCGCAGCTCGTCGAGCATCGCACCGCGCACGCGTTGGGTCGCGAAAGTCTCGAACTGCGTGCCCTGGTCGGACTTGAAGCGCGTCGCGGCATCCATCAGGCCGATCATTCCCGCCTGCACGATATCGTCGAGCTGCACGCTCGCAGGCAAGCGCGCCACGAGTTGCCGCGCCAGGCGCGCCACCAAGGGCTGGTATTGCCGCAGCGTCGCGTGGCGATTCGTGTCTGGCGTTGCGAGCATGGCGGATCCTGGATGATGGAATGCAGCGAGGTCCCATCATCGGCGCATGCCTGCGCTGACATAATCGGAGCGCCGCCGCGACTTCGCGTCGTTGCATTCCCTCACACGCCTTGTAGGAAGTATTCCTACGTCACTGCACCGCCCACTTCAAGCTCAGCATCGCATTGCTGCCGGGCGTGTTGAAACCCTGCACCAGCTCGTAGTCGCGATTCGCCACGTTGTTCCAGCGCAGCTCGACCGCCCAGGCCGGCGAAAGGCGGCGCGCCAGCGTGAGGTTCACGACCGCGTATCCCCCGAGTCGCGTCGCCGGGGCTTCGCTCGGCGAATCGAAGCGCGCGCCGCTCGCGAGCATTTCCGCGCCGACGTGCCACGCTCCGAAGTCGCGCGCGGCGACGATGCTGCCGTGGCGCTTCGCGCGACGCTGCAGCTGGAAGCCCGTGTCCTCCGACTTGGGATCCTGCACCGTGAGCCGCGCCTGGATCGCGGTGTCGAGCCAGCGGGCCTGCCAGGACATCTCGATCCCGCGGATGCGCGCCCTGGCGACGTTGATCGGCTTGCCTTCGAACGTGACCGGATCGAACACGAAGACAATCAGCCCGGAGATGCCGTTGTCGAAATACGTTGCCGAGAAACGCTGCCCGCGCACCTGGTAGTCGACCCCGATCTCGCGATTGCGCGCCACCTCGGGCCGCAGGTCCGGATTGCCGAAGCCCGGAAAATAAAGGTCGTTGAAGGACGGCGCATGGAAAGCCTTGCCGTAGGCGGCGCGAATCTTCGCGTCGGGCGCGAAGCGCAACCCATACGCTAACGAGCCGCTCGTGGGCGTGCCGAACTGGCTGTTGTCGTCGCGCCGCACGTTGGCCTCGACGGCGTGGCTGCCGTAATCGCCGCTCACGCCGGCGAAGGCCGAGCGGATGGTGCGCCTGTTCACCGCGTAAGCGTTCGACGTGGCGACCTCCTGGGCGAGGTATTCGAGCCCCGCGATCAACGTGGTGTCGCCGAAGCGCAGGGTGTTCTGCCACAGCGCCTGGTGCTCATCGGTGCGGAACCGGCCCGGGAATGCGCCCCCGAGGCTCGCGCTGTCGTCGCGGCCCGTGCCCACGCGCACCAGGCTCTGCCACGCCGCGCTCACCTGGTTGCGGCCATAAATAGAATAGGAGCTGAGAGTCTGCTCCGTGTGGTCGTCGGTGTCGGGCGCGTTGTCGAAGTGCGCGTCGCCCTTGCTGTAGAGCGCCGATGCGCCGATCTCCTGGCCGGGCGCGAAGCGATGCGTGAGCTTCGCGGAAAAATTCGTGTTGGTGTAGCCGTCGTCGTCCGGGTTGTGGCGGTCGAAGGAGATCGTCGGCCTGGTCGCATCGAAGCCGCCGGTCGTGAAATGCGCCGCCGCGAGCGTGTAGTCGGTGCTTCCCGCCGCGCCGCTCGACGCCGCGCTGAGCGAGCCCGTGCGGTCGCTGCCGAGCGCCGCGGTGGCGGCGGTTGCCGGCGAATGATGCCCGCTCCTGGTGAAGATCTGGATCACGCCGCCGATCGCGTCGGATCCATAGAGGCCGCTCACCGGCCCCGACACGATCTCGATGCGCTCGACCTGCGCGAGCGGGATGTTCTCGAATGCAGTCGTGCCGGTCGTGGCCGACTGCAGCCGCAGGCCATCCACGAGCACCAGGGTGTGCGCGCTGTTTGCTCCGCGAATGAAGACCGAGGCCGGCTGGCCATGGCCGCCGTTGCTCGCCATCTCGACGCCGCCGCGCAATTGCAGCAGCTGCGCGAGTGTCAGCTGGCCGCTCTCCTCGATGTCCTGCGCGGTGATGACCACGACGCTGCGCAGCGCGTCCGAGAGCTTCTGCTCCACGCGCGCCGCGGTGACGACGGTCTCGCCGCCCGGATAGACCGGTCCCGAATCCGCCACCGCCGACTGCGCCAGCGCGAATGCCAGGCAAGCGGCGACACGGCTGCGCACGCCGAAAGAAAACCATTCATGTGTTGTCACGACATACCCCCCGAAGGCCGGCGTCCCCGCAGGCCAAGGATGAAATGTGAAGCGCGCGGAGAAATCCTCCCGCGAGCGCTTCGCCTGTCTTCAGGCCGGTATCCGGGCTGGCATGTCCTGATTCGTTCAACCTTCCCGCGGCGTGATGCCGCAGTGGTCCGATGCCGGGGGGCGGCATCGACGAACGAACCCACACATGCTTACCGTTGCGGGGGCAGCACAGGTTGCCGCGAGAGGCGGCTCCTGTTTCCCGTTTAACCCGGACCGCGTGCTGCGGCCCGGGCACCAGAAGACGGGATCAATATATCAGGACTTGGAAATCCTGTTTTGTTGGTAGGGCGTACTGGATTCGAACCAGTGACCAACGGATTAAAAGTCCGCTGCTCTACCAGCTGAGCTAACGCCCCGGGGAAACGGAAATTATATCGTTTTGGGTGAAACCGGGTCAAACAAACTTCGCGCTGATTCATGCTTCGCGCGTCATTCTCCAGTACTGCAGCTTCATGGTGAGCGCCGATCCGGCCACGATCGCGACAAAAGCGAGGATCGAACCGAGCGCCAGCGTCGAGAAGCCGGTGATGCCCTGCCCGATGGTACAGCCGAGCGCGGTGACGCCTCCAAAGCCCATCAAGATGCCCCCGACAACATGGTTGGCGGTATCCTCGGCCCCCGCAAAGCCCTCCCACTGGAAGGTTTTCGAGGCGACGGCGTAGGCGAACGACCCGAGGATGATGCCGGCGGTCGCGCCGACGCCGAAAGTGAGCGTGAGCGACTTGTCGCTCCACAACATCAGCAGCTCGAGCGAATACGCCACGGGTGCCACGAACGACAGCGATTCGATCGTGCGGCTGTTGGTGCCGAAGAACGTGTTCTCGAGCGTCTCGGGATTCTCCGCGTAGCCGAGGTGCCCGCTGACATACCAGCCGCCCACGATCACCAGCCCGACCACGGCGCCGCCGAGGATGTGGTCGGCGCTCGCGCGGAAATCGCGGTCCTTGAACACGAACGCCAGCAGTGCTCCGGCCACTCCGAGCGCCACGATCGTCTCGACGGCGCGCGCGCTCGCGCCGGTCCACGTCGAGATCAGTGTCGGCACGTCCTGCCGGGAGATGCCGTACGCGGAGAGGTCGGTCGCGACCGGATCGATCCACGTGGTGCGCCAGATCGCGAAGAGCCCCTTCAGCGTCATGTATGCCGCGATGCCGAGGAAGAAGAAGACGACCAGCGACTTGAGATTGCCGCCGCCGAGGCGCACCAGCGTCTTGCTGCCGCAGCCCGA
>JANPHA010000174.1:0-9658 GCA_031424255.1 Burkholderiales bacterium
GGCGGCGATTTGGATCGCCTTCGGGGCGCTGCAGGACGCTTCTGCGTGTTGTCCCATGAGGCGCAGGATTTCGGCCATCGATTCGGCGGCGTCCTCGTTGTCGTCGACGATGAGCACTCGCGACGGTATCCCCTCGCCGCGCGACACGAGCATGGGCGCATCAGGATTCGGGACATGCCGGGATCGACCCCGATGCCGTTGTCGCGGATGCGCACGAAAGCCTCCGCCGCGCTTCGGCTGACCGTGATCTCGATCCGCCCGCCTGGATCGGTGTATTTGCCGGCGTTGTGCAAGAGGTTCGCGAACACCTGCGCAAGGCGGACGCTGTCGCCGCTCACGTGAATCGTGTCGTTGGAAAGGCAGAGCTGGATCTGGTGTCGGCGTCCCTCGAGCAGGGGCCCGCTGGCCTCGATCGCATCGTTCACCCTATCGACCAGATTCAAGCGGTGACGATGAAGCTCGATGCGTCCCTTGTTCACGCGGGACACGTCCAGCAGGTCCTCCACCAGGCGCGAGAGTTGCCGCACCAGCCGCTCCATGATCTCGACCTGCCTTTCGGAGCCCTTGGTGGCGATGCGGCGCATGAGCTCGATGGAATTGACCATCGGAGTGAGGGGGTTGCGCAGCTCGTGCGCGAGCATCGCGAGGAAGTCGTCATTGCGCCGGTGGGTAGCGCCGCGGTTTGCGAATTTATGTTGGTAAAGTCCTACCGACTCGCGGATGCACTTAGCCGCACTGTAGGACGGCTCTTACAGTCAATCGGCTGCCCTCCCGCCAATATGCTAGCTTTTACAGCGATCCCACTGGAACCTCCCGCCCTGCTTGGAAGGCAGCCAATGACTAGCTCCCATGCGGCACATCCGCTCGATGCAGAGTTCCTCCACCGCCTCGCCAGCGCCGTCGCACGAGCTAATTCTCCGCACGAAATCGCGAGCCTTGCCGTTGAAATGACTGGCGAGTATCTCGGCGCCAATCGATGCTACTTCGCCGAACTTAGCGATGACGGCCGTGTGGTTTCGGTGAACGATGAGTGGCACGCGGCGAGGCAAGTTCCTGTCGCTGGAACGTACGCGCTTCGCGACTTTTTGCCTGCTGCCTTGTCCGCCGAACTGGTGCGGCATGGCGTAGCCGTCGCTGACATAAAGACGAATCACAGCACGGCGCCGCTCACTGGGAATTTCGAATCAATCGGTGTGCGATCGTTCGCAGCTGCGCCATTCGTCCGCGGCGGGCAATGGGTCTCGATTCTTGCGGCTACCGATGTCCAGGCACGCGAGTGGCGCACAGACGAAATCGAATTGTTAGCCAGTGTTGCGGCACGCGTTTGGCCGGTGGTGGAGCGTGCGCGCGAAGAGAATCAGCGTCGTTGTGCGGAGGAGGCGCTGCGGGTCAGCGAGGAGAGGCTGCGTCTCTCGTACCGCGTCGCGGGCTTGGGTGCGTGGGAATGGACCATCGCCACAAACGAGGTCTTCTGGTCTCCCGAATATCGGGAGATCTACGGGTTGGACCCGCACGGCCTTCCGAGCTTTGAAGAGGGGATCGGCGTCGTGCTTCATGAGGATAGGAGCGCGGTCCAGCAGGCGCTGACCGAGGCGCTGCAGGCCGGCCAAACATTCCATGCAAGACACCGAATCAATCATCCGCGCAAGGGGCTGCGATGGCTCGAGGCCTTTGGCGGAATGATCATGAGCCCCGAAGGGCACCCGCTCCGGATGCTGGGAGTCGTTCGCGATGTGACGGACGAGCACACGGCGGAAGAGGCTGTCAGACGCAGCGAGGAGCAACTGCGTACGCTCGCCGACTCGATCCCCCAACTCGCATGGATGGCCGAGGCAGACGGCGCAATCGTCTGGTACAACCGCGGCTGGTATGCGTACACGGGAACGACGCTCGAGCAGATGCAAGGTTGGGGCTGGCAATCCGTGCATGATCCCGCCGCGCTGCCCGAGGTGCTTGCAAGGTGGCGAAACAGCGTCGCAACCGGCGAACCCTTCGAAATGGAGTTCCCAATCAGGGGCGTAGACGGAGAATTCCGGTGGTTCCTCACGCGCGTGAACCCGTTGCGCGATGCATCAGGTCGCGTGCTACGTTGGTTCGGCACTAATACCGACGTCCACGAAGTGCGACGTGCACGCGAGGCGCTGCAGGAAGAAACTCGCATCCTTGATTTGCTGAACAAGGCTGGCATTACTATCGGCTCGACTCTGGAGTTGCAAGTGCTCATGCAATCAATCACGGACTCGGCAACCGAGTTGAGCGGCGCGCAGTTTGGGGCGTTTTTCCATAACGCGGTCGACGAGCGTGGCGAGGTTTTGACGCTCTACACGCTGTCGGGCGCGCCGCGAGAGGCTTTCGAGAAATTCGGGCATCCTCGGGCCACCCCGATTTTTGGGCCGACGTTCAGAGGCGAGGGCGCCATCCGCCTCGACGATGTCCAGAAGGATCCCAGGTACGGCCGCATGGGGCCGCACCACGGAATGCCACCCGGTCACTTGCCGGTGCGAAGCTACCTTGCGGTACCTGTGATTTCCCGATCGAAGAAAGTGCTCGGTGGGTTGTTCTTTGGCCATCCCGAGCCACGCATGTTCACGGAGCGCAGCGAACGTCTGGTTTCTGGCGTGGCTGCGCAGGCGGCTGTGGCCATCGACAACGCGCGACTATACGATGCCTCGATGAAGGCCGCGCAGGAGCGTGAGCAACTCCTCGAAAGCGAGCGGCATGCTCGAACTGTCGCCGAAGTCGCGAGTCGCGAGAAGGACGACTTCCTTGCGACCCTTTCGCATGAGCTTCGCACGCCGCTTACTGCGATACTCGGCTGGGCTCACGTGCTCAGCAAAGGTAAGACGGCAGAGGAGGATTTGCGCAGAGGGCTGGAAGTCATCGAACGAAATGCAAGGGCACAGACGCATCTCATCGAAGACCTCCTCGATATGAGCCGAATTACATCAGGAAAAATGCGGCTAAGCGTGCAGCCCGTACTACCCGCAACCTTTATCGAGGCTGCGGTCGAGACCGTAAGACCCGCAGCCGAGGCAAAGGGCGTCCGCCTTGAATGCGTGCTGGACCCAAATGCGGGACCGATAAGCGGTGATCCCGATCGTCTGCAGCAAGTGATGTGGAACCTGCTCAGCAATGCGATCAAGTTCACTCCGCGCGGAGGCAAAGTGCAGGTCATTGCTCAGCGTGTCAACTCCCATATCGAGGTGAACGTCAGCGATTCCGGCGCAGGCATCACGCCAGAATTAATGGCGCATCTCTTCGAGCGCTTTCGACAAGCGGATGCCTCTACGACGCGACAGTCAGGCGGACTGGGTCTTGGGTTGGCCATCGTGAAGAACCTCGTAGAAATGCACGGAGGAACAGTCAATGCAACCAGTGCCGGCTTGGGTAAGGGATCTAACTTTTGCGTCTGCCTTCCGCTGGCCGCGGTCGGATGGGCCGATCCTGCGCACCGTCGGGAACATCCGGGTAGACGGCTGGGGGCGTACCAGAATTCGGTCGAAATCAATCTCACCGGCATTAAGGTCTTGGTTGTCGATGATCAGATCGACGCTCGGGAACTGGTCAGCCGCGTGCTGACCGACCACCATGCAGAGGTGATCGCAGTGGGCAGTGCAGAGGAAGCGCTGACAGTGTTGCAGAGTTCGCAACCCGATGTCCTCATCAGCGACATTGGCATGCCGAGTGTGGACGGATACGAGTTGATGCGTCGAGTCCGAGCTCTCGAAAGAGGCACGGCAGGTGCAATTCCCGCAATCGCACTCACGGCGTTCGCGCGGTCCGAAGACCGTACACGCGCATTGCGTGAGGGATTCCAGGTTCACATTGCCAAGCCGGTTGAACCTGAAGAGCTCGTCGCTTCCGTCGCGAGCGTCATAAGGCGCAAGAATGAGCTCGCCTGAAGCAGGTAGCGAGTATCCGGGCGGAACCGTAATCGTACTCTTCGCCGCCTTCCCACCGGTGGATCGGGATGAGATCGAGTGGCCGGGCGATCAAAAAAAGACTGGTGTGCCTCCCCTTCAGAGGATTACAAGCCCTGTGGTTCGGATGCGGCGCGTGCGCTCAACTCTGCGAGGCGGCTCGACGCGCGCGCAAAAAACGCGGCGAAATTCTGCACAAGCCGCGCATCCTCACCGTGGGAGTGATAGGCAGCAAGTCGGTATGCGGTATCAACGAGACTTCGAGCGTCGTTGACCTCGTTGGGACGGCACGCTGTAGGCAGCGCAGCAATCGCATCGCTCTTTGCCGCCACATATTCGCGGACGATGGTCAGCACTTCCGCCTCGGTTGCGGCGGTAGCGACGCGGTTGGTCCAAGAAGGTGTATCCACGTACGGCATTATATTCAGTGCGGATTGCACGCTCGGCCATCCGTCTCCAGATCGCCGTGTAGGTGCTCTCGTCGGGGATCTCGAAGACATTCACCTCGGCCTCCTTCGAGACGTTGCCCACCGCGGGTTGCCGACCGCGTCGTGGGCCCAAAATGGACCGTTGCAGGACCATGAAACAAAAAAAGCCGCTCATTGAGCGGCTTCTTTTGATGCATGAAACGAGGAATTGGTAGGCGCGATTGGACTCGAACCAACGACCCCCACCATGTCAAGGTGGTGCTCTAACCAGCTGAGCTACGCGCCTGTGATTCGACCCGCAATTTTAGCCGAAAAAGACCTTCAATGACAGCCTCTTCCACCACCGTACGCCTGCACAGCGCCGATCGCCCCACGCTGCAGCGGCATTTCACCTCGCTCGGCGACAACGACCGGCGCCTGCGCTTCGGCGCCCGCCTGTCCGACGAGGGGATCGAAAGCTATGTCGCGCGCCTCGATTTCGAGCGCGACGGCCTCTTTGCGGTGCAGGACGAGGCCCTCGAGCTGCTCGCCGTGGTCCACGTCGCCGTCACCGGGGAGAGCGCCGAGCTCGGGCTCTCGGTGGTCGAGCGCGCGCGCGGCAAGGGCCTGGGCACCGTGCTCTTCCGCCGCGCCGTGACTTTCCTTCGCAACCGCGGCACCCCCGAGGTGTTCGTGCACTGCCTGTCGGAAAACGGCGCGATGATGCACCTCGCGCGCAAGAGCGGCATGCGCATCGTCTACTCGGGTGGCGAGAGCGACGGGCGCCTCGCGATCGAGCCGGCCACGGCCGACTCGTTCATCAACGAGTGGCTCGACGACCAGAAGGGCCGGACGGTGCAGGCACTGCGCAAGAACGCGCAGGCGGCGCAGTCGTTCTTCTCGATGCTCGAGCCGCGCAGCCGGTCCTAGGCCGCCTGCAGCCACAACCCCTTCAGGTATTCGCCCTCGGGAAAGTGGATCGAGACCGCGTGGTCGGCGGAAGGCCCGAGGTGGCGGCGTACCTGCGCATCGACCTTCGCATCGGCCGCCGCGCCCGCTACGATCTTGCGGAACAGGTCCGGCGCGATCGCCCCCGAGCACGAGAAAGTCAGCAGATGGCCGCCGGGCGCGAGCAGCTTCATCGCCCACAGGTTGATGTCCTTGTAGGCGCGCGCGGCGTTGGGCACGTGCTTCTCGGTCGGCGCGAACTTGGGCGGGTCGAGGACGATGAGCCCGAATTTCCGGCCCTGGTCCCGGTAGCGGCGCAGGTGCGCGAAGACGTCGGCCGCGATCCACTCGGCGCGTGACGCATCGAGGTTGTTGAGCGTAAGGTTGCGGCGCGCGCCTTCGAGCGCTTCCTCCGAGGTGTCGATCGATTCCACGCGCGCGGCACCCCCCTTCAGCGCCGCGAGGCTGAATCCCCCGGTGTAGCAGAACGCGTTGAGCACCTCGAGGCCTGGCGCCAGCGACGCGGCGAGCGCGCGGTTGTCGCGCTGGTCGAGATAGAAGCCGGTCTTCTGGCCGTTCGCGACGTCGACCTCGTAGGCGATGCCGTCTTCCTCGATGCGCACCGCGCCCGGCGCCTCGCCCAAGAGCGGGCCCACGCGCGGCTGCAGGCCTTCGAGCGTGCGAACCTCCACGTCGGAGCGCTCGTAGACGGCGCGCGCGCCCGCGAGCTTCGCCAGCAGCGGCGCCCACGCCTCGCGCCAGCGTTCCGCGCCGGCGGAAAGCAGCTGGACCACGACCACGTCACCGTAGCGGTCGGCCACCAGCCCCGGCAGCCCGTCGGACTCGCCATGCACCAGGCGCATGCCGTTGCTGCCGGGCGCGAGGGTGGAACGCCGGTCGATCGCGGCCTGCAGCCGGCGCTCCAGGAAGGCCGTGTCGATCGCCTCCGCCGGATCGAACGACCAGACACGCGCGCGGATCTGCGACTCGGGGCAATAGGCGGCGCGCGCGAGGAAGGCGCCGTCCTGCGCGATTACTTCCACGGTTTCACCCATGGCGGGCTCGCCCTCGATGCGTTCGATGGCGCCTGAAAAGATCCACGGATGGCGATGCCGCAGCGACTTCTCCCGGCCAGCCTTGATGACGATGCGATTGGATTTCATGCGGCTATTATCTCAGGCATGGATGCGCGCATCGCGATCGTCGTGGGCGACATCACCCGGGAGCGGGTGGATGCGATCGTGAACGCGGCGAACTCGAGCCTGCTGGGCGGCGGCGGCGTGGACGGGGCGATCCATCGCGCCGGCGGGCCTGCGATCCTCGATGCGTGCCGCGAGTTGCGCAACACGAAGTATCCCGAGGGGTTGCCCACGGGCGCGGCGGTGATGACGACCGGCGGCAAGCTCCCAGCGAAGCACGTGATCCACACCGTGGGCCCGATCCACGGACAGCATCGCGGCGACGAGGCGAAGCTGCTCGCCGAGTGCTACGCCCATTGCATCGCGCTTGCGGCGCAGAACGGGCTCGCGACGCTCGCCTTCCCCGCGATCTCGACCGGCGTCTACGGATATCCGAAGGAGGAAGCGGCGCAGGTCTCGCGCCGCGCGATCGAGGCGGCGCTTGCCGCGCATCCCTCGATCCGCGAAGTGCGCCTGGTCTTCTTCTCCCAGGCCGACGCCGACCTCGCTAGCTCATGGGGCGGCAAATAGGGCCGGCTGGATCTGGTTTCGCCCGTGGTGCTTGGCCTCGTAGAGCCAATGGTCGGCGGCATCCATCAGGCCCTGGGTGGTTTCGAACGAGGTGCTGGAGGCGAGCCCCATGGAGAGGGTCACGCGCAGTTGCGGGTGGATCGACTTCCAGTCCCAGGTCTCGACCGCGTGGCGCACGCGCTCGCAGATCTCGAGCGCGGCACGCATGTCGAGGCCGCGGAAGACGAGCATGAACTCCTCGCCGCCGTAGCGCCCGGCGAGGTCGCCCAAGCGGCAGTGGGCGCGCAGGATCTCGCCCACGCAGCGCAGCACCTCGTCGCCCACGGCGTGGGAGAAGCGGTCGTTGATGCCCTTGAAGTGATCGACGTCGGCCAGCGCCACGGTGATCATCGCGCCGGCGCGCTGCGCCTCGCGCAACAAAGCCTCGAGGCGCTCGTCGAGCTGGCGGCGGTTCGCGAGGCCCGTCAGCGCATCCTCCATGGCGAGGCGACGGTAGCGCTCGGTATCCATCCGCGCCTGCTCGAGGCGGCGGCGCGTGGAGATCGCCCGCGCCCGGTTCTCGATTTCCTCGCTGCGCAGCGCCTGCTCGATCGCACCCGCCTTGCGGATGCACGCCAATGCCTCGGAGAGCTGCCCGAGCGCCTCGTGCGCCTGGGAGAGGATGCGCAGCACCCGCGCCGCCTGGTCGCGCGCTCCCAGCAACTCGAAATCGGCGAGCGCACGGGCGAGCTGCGCCAAACCCTCCGCGTGCTTGCCCGTCTGGTGGTGCAGCTCCCCCACGCACGCGAGCCCATAGGCCTCGATCCACTTGTCGTTGGACTCGTGCGCGAGCTTGAGGAACTCGTCGGCCATCGCGAGGGCCACCTCGGGGCGCGCCATCGCCTGGTAGGCCTCGCCCATGGTCTGCAGGCAGAACGCCTCGAGGCGCTTGTAGCCGAACTGGCGCGCGATGGCGAGCGCGCGGTCGAGGAGCCGCAGCGCATTCTCGGACTCGAGCTGGCAGCTGTCGCGGTCGCCGGCGGCGCGCAGCTGCAACGCGCGCTGGATGCGGCCGAACGCCGCGTTGTTGAGGTCGAAGCCCGCGCCCTCGTTGTCGCCGACCTCGCGGCGCAGCTCGAGCGCCTGGTCGAAGAGCTCGAGGGCGGCGGTGAAGTTGCCGAGCTGGATCTCGACGTTGCCGATGTTGGACATGACGCGCGCCTGCCAACGCACGTCGCCCGTCTCGCGGAAGCCCCTGAGCGCCGCCTCGTACATCTCGAGCGCGCGGCCGTAGTCGGAGAGCTGGCGGTGGGTGATGCCGAGCAGGTTGCTGCAGAGCGCCTCGCCGTGGACGTCGGCGAGCGAATGGAAGAGCGCGGCCGAGGCCGCCTGGGTCTCGAAGACCGCCGGATAGTCGGCTTGCGAGTAGAGGTTGCGCCCGAGGAAGTAGAGTCCCTGCGCCTCGCCGATCGCGTCGCCCGTGGCCCGCGAGAGCTCGACCGCCTCGCGCGCCACCTCGGCGCCGCGCGCCGCGTCGCGCTCGTAGAGCTGCTCGGCCATCTCGTTCAACAGGCGCACGCGCTCGTGCACCGGCAGCGGCTCGTGGAGCCGGGTCTCGAGGTCGGTGACGGCCGTCACAGGCGCCGTGCCGAATCCACGCCGGGCACGTCCTTCACCTGGCGGATCACGCGGGCGATCGCGTCGCCCGAGCTCACCTGCAGCGTGAAGCGCATGAAGGCGTGCACGCCGCGCGACAGCGTGTTGACCGCGGTCACGTTGATGCGCTCGCGCGAGATCGCCTCCGAGATGTCGCGCAGCAGGCCCTGGCGGTCCACGGCCACCACCTCGAGGTCGGCGGAAAAGGGGGCGTCGCTCGTCTTGCCCCAGTCGGCCGCCAGGAGGCGGTCGCGCTGGTTCTCCGCGAGCCCGGTGATGTTGGGGCAATCCTGCCGGTGGACGGTGATGCCGCGCGCGCGCGTGACGAAGCCCGCGATCGGGTCCGGCGGCACCGGCTTGCAGCACTTGGCGATCAGCGTCGCCATGTTGTTGACGCCCAGCACCAGCACGCCGGAGGACGCCTTGTCCGAGGCGGGCGCCACCAGGGGCGTGACCGGGGTGGGCGCGGCGGGCGCCTCGCCGTGCACCGCGATATCGATCTGCCGCGCCGTCACCTCGCCGCGGCCGAGCGCCGCGAAAAAATCCTCGAGCTTGGCGAAGCCCGCGGCCGCCGCCACCTTCTCGTGGGACTCGTGCGTGGAGCCGAGGCGCTGCAGCTCCTTGTCGAGCGCGGCGCGCCCCGAGGCCACGTCCTTCTCGAAATCCTCGTGGCGGAACCACTGGCGCACCTTGGCCTGGGCGCGCGGGCTCGCGAGGTAGCCGAGCTGCGACGAGAGCCAGTCGCGCGAGGGCCCACCCTGCTTGGCCGACATGATCTCGACGCGCTGCGCATTCTGCAGCTTGTAGTCGAGCGGCACCATCTGGCCGTCGACCTTGGCCCCGCGGCAGCGGTGGCCGAGGTCGGTGTGCACGTGATAGGCGAAATCGATCGGCGTCGAGCCCGCGGGCAGGTCCACCACGCGCCCCTGCGGCGTGAGCACGTAGATCGTGTCCTCGAAGAGCCGGGTGCGGTCGGCCGTGCCGGTCTCGAAGAGCTCGTTGCGCCACGACAGCACCTGGCGCAGCCACGCGATCTTGG
>JANPHA010000175.1:0-3207 GCA_031424255.1 Burkholderiales bacterium
GCGCATCAAGTCGGCGCGCGACCAGGTGGAGCGCTACAACGGCCTCGCCACCGAAAAGAAGTTCGTGTCCGAGGCGCTGGTGAAGCAGAAGCAGGACGAAGTGACCGACCAGGAGATCAAGCTGCAGGCGCTTCGCAGGCAACGCTCGCAGGTGGAGCGCGACCTGGGTGCGGCGAAGATGGAGGAGCCGTCGATCCAGCTGCGGGCGCGCGCGCAGGTGGAGCAGGTGTCGCGCCAGATCAGCGAGCTGAAGGAAGGCATGGCGCAGGTGGAGGCGCGGCGCGAAACCGTGATCCGCGCGCCGATGGCGGGTGTCGTCACCAACATCGCGGTGAATAGCGGCGCTTCGGTCGCGGCCGATTCGCCGCTCGCGATGGTGATGCCGAAGGGCAGCGGCATGCACGTCGAGCTGCTGGTGCCGACCCGCGCGATCGGATTCATCGCCAAGGGCCAGGAAGTGGTGCTGCGCTACGAGGCGTTTCCCTACGAGCGCTTCGGCCAGTACCGCGGCGTGGTGAGCGACATCGGCCGCAACGTCTGGACCGCCGGCGAGAGGATCGGCCCGCTGAGCGCCAGGGAGCCGGTGTATCGCGTGGACGTGGGCCTCGAGAGCCAATCGGTGAGTGCGCTCGGGCAGCAGTTCCCGCTGCGCCCCGGGATGCTGGTGAACGCGGACCTGCTGCTCGAAAAACGTACGCTCCTGGAGTGGATCTTCGAGCCGGTGATGCAGTTGAAGGGAAGGTTGTAGATGTTCTCGGAGCTCTTCCACACCCGCGTGCCGGTGATCCTGCAGAGCGAGGCGCCGGAATGCGGCATCGCCTGCCTCGCGATGGTGGCCTCGTTCCACGGGCATCGCACCGATCTCTCCGCGATGCGGCTGCGCCTCTCGCCTTCGCTCAAGGGCATCACGCTCAAGAACGTGGCGCAGATCGCGGAGACCATGGGGATGACCGCGAGAGGCGTGCAGGTGCCGCTCGAAGGGCTCGGCAAGCTGCGGCTGCCGGCGGTGCTGCATTGGGACATGAACCATTTCGTGGTGCTCGCCAACGTCTCGGGCAAGCGCATCACGGTGCACGACCCGGCGCGCGGCAAGCGCGTGTTGACGCTCGACGAGGCCTCGCGGCATTTCACCGGGGTCGCGATGGAATTCACGCCGACCTCGAGCTTCCAGAGGAAGGACGAGCGCGAGAAGATCCACTCGTGGCAGCTGCTGGGCGTGGCCACGGGGCTCAAGGGCACGATCGCGCAGATCCTGATGCTTTCTTTCGCGCTCGAGGTGTTCGCGATCGCGATGCCGTTCTTCCTGCAGCTCACCGTCGACCGCGTGTTGGTGGGGCGCGACCGGGACCTGCTGACGGTACTCGGAGTGGCGTTCGGGGTTCTCGTCGTGATCGCGGTTGCGGTGACCGCGGTGCGCGCCTGGGTGGGCGTGTACCTCAGCACGCACATCAATTTGAAGCTGCTCACCACCCTCTTCAACCACATGCTGCGCCTGCCTCTTTCGTGGTTCGAGAAGAGGAACATCGGCGACATCGTGTCGAAGTTCCGCAGCGTGGATGCGATCCAGCGCACGCTCACCACCACGTTCGTCGAGACCGCGGTGGACGGGATCATGGTGATCCTCACCCTCCTCGTGATGTTCTACTACAGCGTGACGCTGACACTCGTCGTGGTCGTGGCCGCCCTGCTCTATGCGGTTGCGCGCTGGTCGTTCTTCTACCCGCAGCGCTACGCCACCGACGAGCAACTTGCGCACGAAGCCCGCAGCGGCACGCACTTCATCGAGACGCTGCGCGGAATGATGGCGATCAAGTTGAACCTGCGCGAGCCCGAGCGGCGATCGGCCTATCAGAACCTGGTGGTGGACCAGACCAACGCCGGGGTGCGCGTGCAGAACGTCGGCATCCTGCAGCGGGCGGCCAACGCGCTCGTCTTTGGCCTCGAGAACGTGATCGTGATCTGGATGGCCGCGATCCTCGTGATGGACGGCAAGTTCACGGTGGGGATGCTCTACGCCTTCATCGGCTTCAAGCTGATCTTCCTCACGCGGATCATCGCGCTCATTGAGAAGTGGAACGACTTCCGCATGCTGGATCTCCATGTGGAGCGGATCGCCGACATCGCGTTATCGGAGGCGGAGCCTTCGAAGCAGGGGCTGCCCGGAGAGGCGGCGAGCGGGCCGCTCACGATCGAGGCGCACGACCTGGGATACGCCTACGGCCCCGAGGGGTTCGCGTTCCGCCACATCAACCTGCGGGTGGACCCGGGCGAGACGGTCGCGATCGTCGGACCTTCCGGATGCGGGAAGACGACGCTCATAAAGGTGCTGCTGGGGCTGTTGCCGCCGATCGAGGGTGAGGTGCGCGTCAATGGCCGCAGCCTGGCGGACTGGGACACGGGCCAGTACCGCAGCCGCATCGGCGCGGTGATGCAGGACGACACGCTCTTCGTCGGGACCATCGAGGACAACATCAGCTTCTTCGACAGCGAGCACGACCCGCTGCGGGTGCGCGACTGCGCGCGTGCGGCCATGATCGACGAAGAGATCATGGCGATGCCGATGCAGTACAACACCATCGTCGGAAGCCTGGGAATGGCGCTCTCGGGCGGGCAGAAACAGCGCGTCCTGCTCGCTCGGGCCTTGTACCGCAAGCCACAGATACTTTTCCTGGACGAAGCCTTCGATCAAATGGATGTTGCGTTGGAACGGCGAATCAGTACAGCTCTGTCAGGTCGTTCTATTGCTGTTGTTCTTGTAAGTCATCGCAGTGAGACCATTTCGGCCTCGATCAATCGGATAGAAATGGCGCCTCCTACAACTCGGCATATCTCTCCAATTGCTGCGCAGTCGGCTAGGCAATGATTACGGCACCGTTGCCGCCCCCTACGAGTGCAAGGTGAAGATCATCTAATTCGCGAGTCTGCCAATCCTCAGGGCGAACAGTTTTTTCAATAACGGCTTCGTCCATCTTGAAGAATTCCATCTGAATATTCCCTTAGCTTTCTTAGTTAAGCGATGATCACAGCACCGTTGCCGCCGCCGATCAGCATCAGCTGAAGGTCATTCAAGTCACGAATCTGCATTTCCGCGGCTTCCGCTGCAGTTTTCTCGACCACTGCCTGTTCCATTTTGGTGAATTCCATTTGTATTGTCCCTTAGGTAAGTTTTGGAATTACTCGATGATCACGGCACCGTTACCACCGCCG
>JANPHA010000176.1:0-3348 GCA_031424255.1 Burkholderiales bacterium
GCAGGCGCACCCATACGCCAAGCGCCCCGAGCGCCTGGCAGAGCTCGGTCATGCGCGTGCGCAGCGGGCGCCCGCCCCAGAAGCCGGTGCGGTATTTCACGTCGACGCCGTAAGCGCTCGTGTCCTGCGAGATCACGAGCAGCTCCTTCACGCCCGCGGCGACCAGGTTTTCCGCCTCCTTCATCACGTCGCCTACCGGCCGGCTCACGAGGTCGCCGCGCATCGACGGGATGATGCAGAAGGTGCACCGGTGATTGCAGCCTTCGGAGATCTTGAGATACGCGTAGTGCCGCGGCGTGAGGCGGATGCCTTGCGGCGGCACGAGGTCGGTGAACGGATCGTGCGGCTTGGGCAGGTGCGCGTGCACGTGGCCCATGACTTCGGCGGTCGCATGCGGCCCGGTGATCGCGAGCACGCTCGGATGCGCCTTCTGCACCACGTCGCCCTTCGCACCGAGGCAGCCGGTGACGATCACCTTGCCGTTTTCCGCGAGCGCTTCGCCGATCGCGTCGAGCGATTCGCGCACCGCGGCGTCGATGAAGCCGCAGGTGTTCACCACCACCAGGTCGGAGCCCTCGTAGCTGGGCGAGATGTCGTAGCCCTCGGCGCGCAGCTGGGTGAGGATCGCTTCGGAATCGACCAGCGCCTTGGGGCAGCCGAGGGAGACAAATCCTACGCGGGGGACTGCTTTCACTTCTTCGTTCGCGGCTTGCGCGTGGCGCTCTTCGCGGCGGGCTTGGGACGCGGCTTCTCCTCCTCGGCGGGCGGCACTTCCTCGTTGCTCGCCGGGTTGGAGTACGGGAATCCGGAGAAGAGCTTGAGCGCCTGCGTGCGCAGCTCCTCCTGCATGTCGATCACCGCCTTGGCGCCCTTCTCGAGGTAGCCGCCCATCACGTTCGGGATCGGTTGTCCCGCCACGAAGGGAATCTTGGGCAGCTCGCCGTAGAGCGTCTGCGCCTGGTCCTGGAAGCGCTTCTGCGCCTCGTGGAACGCGAAGATCGAGCGCTCGAGGTACGAGCCCATCAGGCCCTGCATCGCGTGGCCGTAATAGCGAATGATGTTGGCGAGCATGTCGCTCGAGAACATCGGCACGCCGCCCGATTCCTCCTCGAGGATGATCTGCAGCAGGATCGAGCGCGTGAGGTCCTCGCCGCTCTTCGCGTCCTGCACCTGGAACAGCTTGTATCCCAGCACCAGCTCCTTCACCTCGGCGAGCGTGATGTAGGTGGAGGTCTCGGTGTCGTACAGGCGCCGGTTGGGATATTTCTTGATGATGCGGGGTGAAGTCATTCGGGTTTCCCGTGGAGATGCTGCGCTACATCAATTCTGCCGTGTGCAAGGCGCGCGTAGCAAGCATTGCCAACGGTTCAAGTGCTTCATTTTATTACATTTTGACATTTTACTGCAGTGCGCTCACCGCAGTCTGGTGCATTGCACCATAATTCCCTTGACAGGTGGGCCCCCGCTTCCTAGAATGAAATTGTTGCGGCGCACCAAACCGATTCAAGGAGCGGGCGGCCGCAGCGGCAGGAGCCCGCAAACGTTCGAGGATTCGCAATGACCGCCGTCGCCAACCCGCTTTCCCGGATCACCAAGACCGCCATGGAGACTGCCGCGCGCCTGAGCAAGATCTCCATGGACAGCACCGAGCGAGTGATCTCGCTGCAGCTTCAATACGCCAAGGGCACGCTCGAGCAGGCCACCGCCACCGCGCGCGCGATGAGCGGAGCCAAGGACGTGCAGGACCTGGTCGCCGTGCGCACCCACAGCGCCGAGAACGCCGTCGAGTGGCTGATGAACTACTCGCGCAGCTTCTACGAAGTCGCTTCCGACACGCAGTCCGAGCTTTCCAAGCTGGCCGAGGAGCGCATGAGCTCCTTCCAGCAAGCGATGACCCAGAGTGTCGAGCAGGCCGCCAAATCGGCTCCGGCCGGCGGCGATTTCGCCACCGCCGCGATGAAGTCCTCGCTCGCCGCCACCACCGCCGCGTTCGACACCTTCAGCAAGGCCTCCAAGCAGCTGGCCAGCTATACCGACGCGGGCGTGCGCGCTTCGACCAAGATCAAGACACGAAAGTAACGCGGCAGAGAACGCGAAATCATTCAAGGCTCCTCCTCCTTTATCGCAACTTGATAAAGGTTCGAACCCCAGGCTTAAACCTGGGGTTTTTTTTGGAGGGGCCGGATAACAAGGGACGGAGAAAATGAAGAAAGTCGCTCTCATAACCGGCGGTGTCGGCGGCATTGGCACCGCGATCTGCAAGCGCCTCGCCGCCGACGGCAACTTCGTCGTCGCCAACTACGCCATTCCCGGCAGCGAGGACAAATGGCATACCGCCATGAACGCCGCGGGGCTCAACGGCACCAGCACCGCGCTCGCCTTCGGTGACGTGACCGACTTCGAGGCGATGGGCGAGATGGTCCGCAAGATCGAGGCCGAGCACGGGCCGGTCCAGATCCTCGTCAATTGCGCCGGCATCACGCGCGACACGACGTTCCGGAAGATGACGCCGGAGCAATGGCGCGCGGTCATCTCCACCAACCTCGACAGCGTCTTCAACGTGACGCGCCACGTGATCGACGGGATGATCGAGCGCGGCTGGGGCCGCATCATCAACATCTCGTCGGTGAACGCGGTGCGCGGCCAGTTCGGCCAGACCAACTACGCGTCCGCCAAGGCCGGCATCCTCGGCTTCACCAAGTCGCTCGCGCAGGAAGTGGTGCGCAAGGGCGTGACCGTGAACGCGATCTCGCCCGGCTATGTGCAGACCGACATGGTGATGGCCATCCGCCAGGATGTGCGCGAGAAGATCGTCGCGGAGATTCCCGCCGGGCGCCTCGCGACCACCGACGAGATCGCCAACGCGGTCGCGTTCCTCGCCTCCGAAGGCTCCGGCTACATCACCGGCACCAACCTCGCCGTGAACGGCGGGCTGCACATGTACTCGTGATCAGTACATGTGCTGGCCGCCGTTGATCGCGATGTTGGCACCGGTCAGGAACGCGGCCTCGTCGGACGCGAGGTAGGCGCACAGGCCCGCGATCTCTTCCGGCTTGCCGAGGCGGCCCACCGGGATCTGCGGCAGGATCTTGCTGTCGAGCACTTCCTTCGGAATCGCGAGCACCATCTTCGTTCCGATGTAGCCGGGCGAGATCGTGTTCACGGTGACGCCCTTGCGCGCGACCTCGAGCGCCAACGCCTTGCTGAAGCCGTGCATGCCGGCCTTGGCCGCGGAGTAGTTGGTTTGCCCGAAGGCGCCCTTCTGCCCGTTCACGCTCGAGACGTTGATCACGCGGCCCCAGCCCCGGTCGACCATGCCGTCGGCCACCTGCTTGGTCATGTTGAACA
>JANPHA010000177.1:0-6909 GCA_031424255.1 Burkholderiales bacterium
GGCGACGCGGCGGCTTTTCAGGCGTCGCAATCCACGCAGCTCTGGCTCATCGTGAGCGCGCTGCTCGTGATCTACGTGTTGCTGGGCGTGCTCTACGAGAGCTTCATCCACCCGATCACGATCTTCGCGGGATTGCCCTCCGCGGCGGTCGGCGCGCTGCTGGCCCTCTGGCTTTTCGGCCAGGACCTCTCGATCATCGCGACCATCGGCATCCTGATGCTGATCGGCATCGTGAAGAAGAACGCGATCATGATGATCGACTTCGCGTTGCACGCGCAGCGCGAGGAGGGCATGGCGCCTCCCGATGCGATCCGCAAGGCGTGCCTGCTGCGCTTCCGCCCGATCATGATGACGACGCTGGCCGCGATGATGGGCGCGGCGCCGATCGCCGCGGGCCTCGGCACCGGCGCGGAGCTGCGCCAGCCTCTCGGCCTCGCGGTGGTCGGCGGGCTGCTCTTCTCGCAGGTGATCACGCTCTTCATCACGCCGGTGATCTACCTCTACCTCGATCGCTACTCCGGCAAGGGGCCGGTGACCCGCGATGCCCGCGAGCCGGCGGCCCCGGCGCCGGCGATCGGCGACTGATTCTCTCCAGGGCGCGATCGAGGTAGCAGTCCTTTAGCCTCTCGCACTCATTGACTTGCCCCCGGGAAGCCGCGAGAGTAGACCTCCGCAATCGAAGCCGGCGTCGAACGGCGCCGGAAAACAACGGAGGAGAGATCGATGAGAGCGCTTCGCGCAGTACCGGCGTTGATCGCCGCATATGCAACGCTGGCAATCGCCCAGCAGGCCCCGACGCCACCCGCATCGCCCCCTGCCACGCCCGCACCCGCCGCCGCGCCCGCCATCCCGCCGACGTGGGCCCAGGGCCGCAGCCCCGAGCAGGAGGCGCTGAACCTCTCGCCGCATCCGCCCGGCCTCACCGCGCTTCCGGTGAACGAGATTCCGGTCTCGAGCCTGAAGGCGCCCAAGGGCTTCGAGGTGACGCTCTGGGCGAGCGGCATGCCCAACGCGCGCTCGATGACGATGGGCAAGAACGGCACGCTCTTCGTCGGCACGCGTTTCCCCGGCACCGTCTACGCCGTCGTCGACAAGAACGGCCAGCGCGAAGTGAAGACGATCGCCAAGGGGCTGTATCGCTCCAACGGCGTCGCGTACAAGGATGGCGACCTGTACGTGGCCGAGCTCTCGCGCATCATCCGCTATCCCGATATCGAGGCGAACCTCGATAACCCGCCGCAGCCCGAGGTGGTGTTCGACGCACTTCCCAAGGATGAGCCGCACGGCTGGAAGTACATGCGCCTCGGCCCCGATGGGAAGCTCTATTTCCAGATCGGCTCGCCCGGCAACATCCTGATTCCGCCCGACACGCACGCGACCATCGTGCGCGTGGACCCGAAGACGAAGATCCTCGAGACGGTGGCGAAGGGCGTGCGCAACAGCGTCGGCATGGACTTCGATCCGAGGACCAAGCAGCTGTGGTTCACCAGCAACGGCCGCGACTGGATCGACGACGACAAGCCGCAGGACACGCTGCATCACCTTACCGCGAAGGGCCAGCACTTCGGCTTCCCGTATTGCCACCAGGGCGATTTCCTCGACCCGGAATTCGGCAAGGGACGCTCGTGCGCGGAGTTCGTCCCGCCCGCGGCGAAGCTCGGCCCGCACGTCGCCGCGCTCGGCATGCGCTTCTACGACGGCAAGTCGTTCCCGTCGGAATATTCGAACAACATCTTCATCGCCGAGCACGGCTCGTGGAACCGCACGAAGAAGACCGGCTATAACGTCTCGCGCGTGGTGGTCGACGGCTCCGGCAAGGTGACCAAGGTCGAGCCGTTCGTCGAGGGCTGGCTGCAGGGCGAGAAATTCTGGGGCCGCCCCGCCGACGTCTTCGTGATGCCCGACGGCGCGATGCTCGTGTCCGACGACGTGGCGGGTGCGATATTCCGCGTCGCGTACAGGAAGTGAGGCTCTCCCTCTCCCTTGGGAGAGGGCCGGGGGGAGGGTCGCTACCCGCGATCCTCTTCGCTCTTTTCCCCTTCGCATCCCATGCCGCCGACGCCGCCGCCGGCGAGAAAAAATCCGAAGTCTGCGTCGCGTGCCACGGCCTCGCGGGCAATCCCACCGATCCCGCGATTCCCTCGCTCGCCGCGCAGCCGCCGATCTATGTGTTCTCCCAGCTCATCCAGTTTCGCGAGGAGCGGCGCAAGGACGCGCGCATGAGCCCGTTCGCGGCGAAGCTCACCGACGGCGACATGAAGGACATCGCGGAGTACTTCAGCAATCAGAAAGTGACCCCGCTCGAGATGAAGGCCGAGGCCGACAAGGTCGCGCTCGGCAAGGCGGTCGCGGATCGCAATCACTGCGGCTCGTGCCACACCACTACCTACGGCGGTCAGAATCACATCGCGCGGCTCGCGGGCCAGAGCTACGTCTACCTGGTGAAGGAGCTGCGCGGCTTCAAGACCGGCGCGCGCCCCGATATCGACGGCACCATGGCGAGCGCTGCGCAACCGCTTTCGGACGACGACATCCAGAACGTCGCCCACTATCTGGCTACCCTTCGCTAAGGAGAAGAACATCGCAACGAATGAATCGCGCCGCCACGCCCTGATCGCCGGGCTCGCCGCCGCCGCAACCCCCGCCCTCACGCTCGCCCAGGCGCCGGAAATGCCCGCGCCGCGCCCGATCGTCGCGAGCGAATACTGGGCCGAGAAGAGCGGCGTGAAGCTCTGGGTCTATCGCAAGCGGCTCGCGAATTCCACGCCTCGCGCCCGGCTCTTCTGCGTGCACGGCTCGTCCTACTCCGGCAAGACGATGTTCGACCTGCAGGTCCCGAATCGCGAAAACTATTCGCTGATGGATCATTTCGCGCGCCTGGGCTACGACGTCTGGACGATGGATCACGAGGGCTACGGACATTCGCAGAAGACCGCGAGCAACTCCGACATCCAGGGCGGCGTGGACGATCTGAAGGCCGCGATGGCTGTCGTGCAGAAGGAGGCGGGGAGTGCCAAGCTCGCGTTCTTCGGGCAATCGTCGGGGGCGCTACGCGCCGCGCGATTCGCGAATCAGAATCCCGACCACGTCGAGAAGCTCGCGCTCGACGCGTTCGTCTGGACCGGGAAGGACGCCCCCACGCTCGCCAGCCGCGCGAAGAACCTGCCGCAGTACCAGGCGACCAATCGCCGAGCGGTGAGCCGCGAGTTCTATCGCAGCGTCTTCACGCGCGACCACTCCGGCTCCGCCGAGCCCATGCTCGGCGACGTGGTCGCCGACGAGGAGATGAAGTACGGCGACTCGGTGCCCACCGGCACCTACGTGGACATGGTGACCAAGCTGCCTCTCGTGGATCCGACGAGGCTGCCGATGCCGGTGATGATCATCCGCGCCGAGCACGACGGCATCGCCACCGACGAGGACATCCTCGCCTTCTACGCGAAGCTCCCGAGCGCCGACAAGCAACTCCTCAAGATCGGCGGCCTCGCCCACACCGCGATGCTCGGCGTGAACCGCGCGCGTTTCTGGCACGCGCTCCACTCCTTCCTCGCGATGCCCGCCCGCGTCGACCTCGAAGGCTCGAAGGGCCACGGCTAAGCAATTCGGGGGTCAGACTCCCCAATTGCAATTGAGGAGTCTGACCCCCGAATTGCAATTGGGGAGTCTGACCCCCGAATTGGTCAAGCGGGAGCGGTGGGCAGCTCGATGACCATCCGCAGCCCGCGGCCCTCGGTGCCGGCGGCGGCGAAGATGCGGCCCTTGTGGAGCTGCACGATGCTGCGGCAGATGGCGAGGCCGAGGCCACTGCCCTTGTCGGAGCCGGCGAGCGGGCCGAAGCGCACGAAGCGCTCGAACATCGCGCTGCGCTGCTCGGCGTCGAGCCCCGGGCCTTCGTCTTCCATGCTGAGGCGCCACATGGTGTTGTCCAGCTCGGAGTGAAGGATGATGTTGCCCTCGGGCGGCGAAACGTTGAGCGCATTGACCAGCAGGTTGAGCAGCACCTGGCGGATGCGCTTGTCCTCGAACATGGCGGTGCCCTCGCCGGCGTGGGTGTAGGAGAACTTGCGCCCGTGGTGCTCGGCGAGAGCCGACGCGTCCTGCGCGAAGATGTGCAGGAACCCCGCCGGCGTCTGCGTCTTCAGGTCGACGGCGATCGCCTGCGCATCGGCGCGCGACAGGAACAGCAGCTCTTCGATGATCTGGTTCACGCGCGCGAGCTCCTCGAGCTGCACGTGCAGCGATTCGCGCTGCTCGCTGCCGAGGTTGCCGGTCATCAGCAGCCGCTCCGCATGCAGGCGCACGAGCGACAGCGGGGTCTTGAGCTCGTGGGAGGCATCCGCGGTGAAGCGCCGGATCTGGTCGAACGAGATCTCGAGCCGGTCGAACATCTGGTTCAGCAGCCGCGCGAGCTGCGAGATCTCGTCCCTCACTACGGCGACCGGGATGCGCTCCTTCAAATTGTCGGAGCGGATGCGGTTGGCGGTGTCGCGGATCGCACGGATCGGCCGCAGCACCAGCCGGCTCAGGCCGAAGCCGATCCCGACGCTCATCAGCAGCATCAGCGCCAGCAGCGCGAAGCTCACGTAGCGGTAGCTCGCGAGCACGTCGTAGACGGGTGCCACCGGCGTGGCCACCATGACGTCGAACGGCGGGAGCAGGAACTCGCTCGTGCGCAGCAACCCGATGCCGGGGACATCCACGGAAAACGCGCGTTCGCCGACGATGTCCGGGATCGTCTGTCCGTGCAGGTTCTTCGACTTGAAGAACACGTTCGTCATCGGGCCATGCATGTCGATGTAGAAGAGCGACGAGGCCGACTCCGTCGTCTCGCGGATGCGTTCGTCGATCGTCTGCGGCGAGAGAGTGGCGTAGCTGGGTCCGAGGTGGGACTTCAATTGCCGGAATTGCTGCTCGTTCAGCATGTCGAGCTGGTTGATCAGGGTGCGCTCGAGCAGGAAGTAGCCGGCCACGAACAGGCACGCGAGGGTGCCGGTCGCCGTGATCGCGTACCACGTGGTGAGGCGGGTGCCGATCGATTTCACAGCAGCTGGTAACCCACGCCTCGCACCGTCTTGAAGAGCGGCTTCTCGGTGGTGGTCTCGAGCTTGGCGCGCAGCCGGCTCATGTAGACGTCGAGCAGGTTGGTGTCGATGTCGAAATGCGACGCCCAGATCTTCTCCGAGATCAGCGTGCGGGTGAGGATCCGGCCCGGGTTCTGCATGAAGATCTCGAGCAGCGCGTATTCGCGGCTGGTGAGGTCCACCGGCTTGCCGTTGAACTGCACCGTGTGGCTGAGGAGATCCACCTTGATGCCGCGATGCTCGAGAACGACTTGCTTCACCGCGGACTGGCGGCGCACGAGCGAGCGCACGCGCGCCAGCAGCTCCTCGAAGCTGAAGGGCTTCGGCAGGTAGTCATCGGCGCCCACGTCCAGGCCCTTGATGCGGTCGGCCACCGAATCGCGCGCCGACAGGATCAGCACCGGCTCGTTGAATCCCGCCGCGCGCCACTGGTGGAGCAGGTCGATGCCGTCGCCGTCCGGCAGCCCCAGGTCGAGCAGGATCACGTCGAACGCGGAATCGGCGAGCGCATCGCGCGCATCGGCGCAGGTGCGCACCCACGTGACCGTGTACGCGCACTCCTTCAGCCCCTGCTCGAGGAAGCCCCCGAGCCGCTGCTGGTCTTCGACGATGAGCACTTTCATGGCGATGCCATGCTAGCCCAAAATGCGCGGCCGAGCCTGAATGCGAATTCAGGATTGCGTCAGGGTCCCTTCAGGATCGTGCCCTACGCTACGACCTTCGAAAAGCCAAGTCTTTGGCGCTTGTCGACGCCCGCTTCGACAAGAACTCTAGGAGGATTCCATCGTGAAAAGAACGGCGCTGGCCCTGGCAGGATTCACCCTCACGCAGTGCGCCATCCTGGCGGGCGCGGTTGCGCTGCCTCTGTGCGCGCAGGCCCAGGCGCCCCGGCCGAACATCGCCGAGACGCTGCCGCCCGTCACGGGCCGCAAGAACTACGCCCAGGACCTCGTCGACCGCTACGCCTCGCGCCATCCCGAGCTGATCGAGCTCGACATCCACGCGGTCCCCCCCGGCGCCTCCGAGAGCGTGATCGTCGCCTCGAAGAGCCGCGATCGCATCGGCAAGCGCACCGATTCCGACGACCTCGAGGTCGCCAAGACCGGCACTCCGCGTGTAGAGATCAACAAGACCGGCAACAACAATGTCGAGGTCGCGGTCCAGCTCCAGGACGTGACCGGCCGCCCGGTCGGCTCGGTCGAGATGACCTTCCCCTACGTCGCCGGCACGGACGAGAACGCGCTGGTCAAGAAGGCGGAGGAGATTCGCGACGAGCTGCGACGGCGCATCGCCTACGGCTCCGAGGACCTGGTGACACCGGCGCAATACGACGCCAAGGTCCCGGTGGATACGTATGCCCAGTTCCTCGTGGACGACACGCTCCAGCGCCAGCCCGGCGTGCTCGTGACCGTGCTGCACATCAAGGACCCGAAGAGTCCCGACTACCCGATCATCGCCTCGAGCATCGGGCGCATCGGCAAGGCGGCGGATGCGAGCGATCTCGAGGTGATCCGCGGCGGCGTGACCCGGTCGGCCGTGAGCGCCGATGGCAAGCGCCTCGAGGTGAAGCTGCCGATGCGCGATGGCGCGGGCAACGTCGTCGGTGCGGTGGCCATCGTGTTCCCGAGCCACATCGCCGACCGCGATTCTCTCATGCGCCAGGCCGAGAAGATCCGCGACGATCTGCAGCGCAGCACCGTCACCCTCGGCGCCCTGTACGGCCCGTACCCCGCCTCGCGCCCGGTCGAGCTCGCGCAGGCCTAATACAACAAGCAGGAGCTCGGCAACCAGCAATCGCTGCCGATGACCAAGGCGGTCACCTCGGGCG
>JANPHA010000178.1:0-4162 GCA_031424255.1 Burkholderiales bacterium
GAGGAAGACGCGGCCAAGGTCGCGCGCGCGCGGTTCCGCCGCAATTTCCAGGTCCAGCTGGTGCGCAATAGCCAGCTCGCGCAGATCAGCTTCAATTCGTACGACCGCGAGCTCGCCGCGCGCGTGCCCAACGCGATGGCCGAGACGTTCATCGAGAGCGATCTCGAGGCGCGCATGGCCATGACGCAGAAGGCGTCCGAGTGGCTGCGCGAGCGCATGGGAGACTTGCGTGCGAAGGTCGATTCTTCTGAAAAGGCACTTCAGGATTATCGCGACCGCGAGCGGATTGTGGATACCAAAGGCTTGGCCATGTCGGGTGCCGGGCGCCAACTGGAGGAATTGACGAAGAGCCTCGTGGAAGCGCGCCAGAAGCGTGCCGAGGCGGAGTCCGCTTACCAGGCCGTTCAACAGGCGAAGGCGTCCGGACGTGGGGCCGCCAACTACGACAGCGTGCCGGCTGTTCTGCGCCATCCTCTCATCGCGACAATGAAGCAGCAGGAGGCGGAAGCCGATCGCCGTTTGAGCGACGCCGCGAAGCGCTACGGACCGGAGCATCCTAAGATGGTCCAAGCCAAGGCCGAGCTGGACGCGGCGCGAGAGAATACCCGGAAGCAGATCGAAGTCGTGGTCGGTGGCCTCGCGAAGGAATACGAAGCGGCGCGTGCGAATGAATCTGCTGTTGAGCGCGCATTGGGACAGAGCAAGGCAGATATTCAAGGCATCAACCGCAAGGAATTCCAGCTGGGCGTCCTCGAGCGCGAAGTCCAGCAAAACCGGAATCTCTACGACATGTTCGTGGGGCGACTGAAGGAGACGAGCGCGGCGGGCGACCTTCAATCTACCGTGGCGAGAGTGGTCGATCCGGCGGTCTCACCAAACGTCCCCTACGCCCCGAAGAAGGGGCAGATCGTAGCGATCTCGGCAGCCGTAGCGTTAGTGCTTGCCGCGATGCTCGCGCTCTTGCTCGACCGGTTGACCAACACGCTCAATTCGACATCCGATGTCGAGAACCGTCTCGGAGTGCCGGCGCTGGGTGTCCTGCAAAAAATCAAGGGCTTCATCAAGAAGGGGTTCGTATCGGAGCTCGCCTTCTTCAATGACACGCAATCCACCTTCGCGGAGGCGGTGCGAACGGTTCGAACCAGCGTATTGATGTCGGCCCTCGACGAGCCGCACAAGGTGGTCGTCATCACCTCTTCGGTGCCCGAGGAAGGAAAGACCACTCTTTCATTCAATCTCGCCTGTGCCCTGGGCCAGGTCAAGAAAGTTCTCCTGGTCGATGGTGACCTTCGCCGACCGAAGATCGGTAAATTGGTTGGCCGCGATTCGAAGTCACCGGGATTGGCGGATCTCGTCGCCGGCCAAGCGCAAGTCAGCCAATGCGTCTTCTTTGACGAGCGCGCGGGTGTGCACATCCTGCCCGCCGGCACAGTGCCCCCGAATCCTCTGGAGCTCCTGAGTTCGAAGCGATTCGAGGACGTGATCAACAAGCTGAAGGAAGCGTTCGACATCGTCGTGATCGATAGCGCACCGCTTCAGCTCGTAAGCGATGCGCAGGTCCTCTCGCAATTCGCGTCGTCGGTAATCTACGTTGTGAAAGCCGATGCGACGCCGTACCAGGTTGCGCAGAACGGCATCAAGAAGCTGCGCCGCGTCAATGCCCCGATCCTGGGCGTCGTGCTGAACCAGCTCGATCTCGAGAAGGCCGAGAAGTACTACGGCGAATACAGCGGCTACCGCAGCTACCGCGGATACAAGAAATACGGATACAGCAAGACCTACGGAAGGGCAGGCTGAGCGTGAATCGTATCGCCCGAACCCTGGCCATCGTCCCCGCGCTCCTGAGCCTTGGCGCCGCATCCGCGTATGCGGTCAAGGCCGCCGAGTCGGACGCAATCGTCTATCGCGCGAGCAAGGAGATGGGCACATGGTCGGCCTCCGGTGTTCGGCCCGGCGATGAAACGTGGCAATGGGTCCACGATGACCTTCAGCGTGCGCGAAGTGAAGTACCGGCCGACCCCACTGTCCACGAGGCGCTCGGCATTCTGAGCGGGGGGCGGCGCGACCAAGCGGAATATCAGGCGCAAGCCGTTGTTCACTTCGCGAAGGCGATCGAGTTGCGGCCGACGTCCCCGTACTCCTGGATCAATTACGCCGAGTCGAAATACCGGCTCGGCCAGACCGACAAGGCATTCGAGCTCGCGCTCGAACGTGCGACGCAGCTCGGGCCCTACGAGCCGGACGTCCAGCGCGCGGTGGCTTTTTATGGGTTGGCGGTTTATGACGAGGTTGGCCCGAAGACGCGAGGTGCGGTGGAACGCATGATCGTCGCGGGCATGAAGCGTAACCCCTTGGAGATGCTGCACATTGCGGAGAGACGTGGTAGGCTCGCCGTGGCATGTCGCCACATGGCCGGTCTCCCGCGCTCGACCGATTCGACGTCGTACAAACTTTGCCAAAGCACGGAGGCAACATCATGAAGAAGCTGTCGATACTGCTGGCCCTGGTGGCGCTGATGTTCACCGATCTTGTGCTCGCGGCAAGCGCCGTCGCGACTTCCGCAACCGGTACCGTGCAAGTCCAGACGGGCACCGCGACGTCTCGCGTCCTTCGCGTGGGCGACGAAGTCTCGCAAGGGGACACGGTGTCCACCGGACCGAGCTCGTCGCTCGTGCTGAAATTCGATGACGGGCAGGTAGCGGCGCTCACATCGAACTCGCGCATGACGATCTCCTCGTACCAATACAATCCCGCGGCCAAAACCGGAAACGTGCTGCTCTCGCTCATCAGCGGTGGCATGCGCGCGATCACCGGCCTCATCGGCCGCAACCAGCCCACGCAGGTGTCCTATCGCGCGGCGACGGCGACGATCGGCATCCGCGGCACCGACTGCATCATCGTCACCGACGGCACGAACGTCGCGGTCACGGTTTCCGACGGCGCGGTGACCTTCACGTTCAACGGCCAGACGATCGTGATTCCGGCGGGCCAGGGCGCGTTCACTCGCGACGGTCGCATTACCCCCGGCGCGGCCGCGGATATCTTCCGCCAGTTGCCCCCGGCGTTCCAGAGCGCGATCGGCGGGCTGCAGGAGATGACCGAACGCATCAACCAGGCGAACCCGGGCACGCCCCGCCAAGGCGGCGACGACGATCGTCGCGGACCGCGGCGCGGTGAAGATCGTGAGCCCGGCGAACACGGCCAGCATGGCCCCGGCGGCGGTGGCGGCGGCGGCGGCAATAGCCAGCGTTGACATCGCGGTAGGTCTTCAAGGGCCATCCCAGTCGCAAGGCTGGGATGGCCTTTTCCTTTCCACAGGCGTCCTTGATTGAGCTCCTCTAGATCCTCGTTCGGCCCCGAGCAGGTGCTCTTCTGGGCGTTGTTGACGCTTCTCGTATGGGCGCCGATTCCCTTGGGAAGCAACCGCGCCTGGGCCTGGGTAATCCTGGAGCTTTGGGTATTCGCGTTGCTGGCCGCATGGCTCGTTCTCTGGGCTTTGGGGCGAGTGGATGCTTCGGAGCCGATGCGCCGCGCATGGCCCGCCTGGATCCTGCTCGTGCTCTGGGTTGCCCTCCAGGCGCTTCACATCGTGCCGTTGCCCCCGGAATGGGTCGCTGCGCTTTCTCCCGAATCGGCGCGCATGCAGGGGTTGGTCGGCGACCTGGGCATCAAGCGGGATTCGATGACGCTCTCCGTCGATGCGCAGGTATCGAAAGTCTCGCTCCTGAAGAGCCTCGCCTACTGCGGCGTGTTCTTCCTGGTGCTGGCTCTCGTCAATCGGCGCTCGCGGGTCCGGCTGCTGGCCACCGTGCTCGTCTACGCGGCCGTGGTGCACGCGATCTACGCCGTCTTGATGCACCTCGCCGGCGTCTATGGAGAGTATTTCGGCACTCCCATGACCCATGCCGTGCAGGCGAGCGGCACTTTCGCCAACCGCAATCACTTCGCGGGGTTTCTCGAGATGAGCCTCGCGCTCGGAATCGGATTGCTCATCGCCGGGCTCTCGGATCGCAGTGCCGATACGTGGAAGAAGTTCTTCCAGATCACCATCGAGTGGATCCTGAGCCCCAAGATGCTGCTGCGCCTCTCGCTTTGCATCCTGGTCATCGCGCTCACCACGACCCACTCGCGCATGGGCAACACCGCCTTCTTCTCGTCGCTG
>JANPHA010000179.1:0-3550 GCA_031424255.1 Burkholderiales bacterium
CCTTCAGGAGCCACGGCGACTGCTTCACCGCGAGGTTCAGCTTGTCGGCGGCGGGCTTAAGGCTCGTGGATTGCTCGTAGACCAGGTTGGAGAATTGCTCGGCCTGGTCCGCGAACTGCGACTGCGCCACGAGCTTCTTCATGCGCGCCTCGATCTCCGGGGACGCCTCGGCGAGGCTCTTCACTTTCTCCGGGCGGACGTCGGTCAAGCGGATCACGTGATAGCCGAATTCGCTCGCGACCGGGCCGACGATGTCGTTCTTCTTCGCCGCGAAGAGCGCGTCCTCGAACGGCTTGACGGTGGCGCCGCGGCGGATGAAGCCGAGGTCGCCGCCCTGCACGGCGCTGCCCGGATCCTGCGAGTCCTTCTTCGCGATCTCGGCGAAGCTCGCGGGATTCTTGCGCACGCGGTTGGCGATGTCCTGGGCCTTTGCAAGCGCCGCTTTCTTCTCGTCATCCTTGGCGTCGGGCTTGACCGCGATCAGGATGTGGCTCGCCTGGCGCTCCTCCTGCTGGCCGTGCTTGCCCGCCTTCACCTCGTCTTCGTAGATGCGCTTCACGTCGTCCGCGGCAACCGGCTCCTTCGCGGCGAGCGCATCGAGCGAGAGCTCGACGTATTCGACCTTCGCGCGCTCGGGCGTCGTGAATTCCTTCGCATGGCCGTCGTAGTACGCCTTCACCTGCTCGGGCGTGACCTTCACCGCCGCGACATAGGTGTCGGGGCCGAGATTCACCACGCTCACCTCGCGCGATTGCTCCGAGAGTCGGATGAAGCTGTCGAGCGTGGCCTTGGGCACGAACGCGGTGTCGACGATCCCTCCGCGGAACTGCTGCTGGCGGAAATCCTGGCGCAGGCGCTCGTCGAGGCCCGCGGGGGTGAGGTTGAGCGAACGCGCCAGTTGCTCGTAGCGATCCCGCGACGGCTTGCCGTCGACCTGCAGGTTGGGCTCCGCGGCGATGCGCTCGGCGACCTGCTTGTCGGAGAAGCGGATGCCTGCGCGCTCCGAGCCCACCAGCAGCAGGCGATCGTTCACCAGTCGGTCGAGCACCGAGCGGCGCACCTCGGGGTTGTCCATCAGCGCCGCGTCGAAGTTGCCGCGGAATTGCTGGCGCATCTGCTCGGCCTGCTGGCGCATCGCGTTGTCGAATTCCGCGGCGCCGATGCGCGTCCTGCCGACGGTCGCGACGGTATCGCCGCCGACCGGCGTCTTGAAGTAGAAATCGATTCCGAAGAGACCAAAGGGCACGATGAGGAAGATCGCCAGGAACAGCTTGACGACCCTCTTGTTGCCGATTTCGCGCAGTTGCTCAAGCATGATGGCGTTCCAACGAAAAGGGCGAACCGCTGCGGTTCGCCCTGGTGAGCTGGCGGAGTGGACGGGACTCGAACCCGCGACCCCCGGCGTGACAGGCCGGTATTCTAACCAACTGAACTACCACTCCAGGTATTCCCGACTGGTGGGTGCTGAGGGGATCGAACCCCCGACATTCGCCTTGTAAGGGCGACGCTCTACCAGCTGAGCTAAGCACCCTGGAAAGACGGCGATTTTAGCCGAAATGACCCCGTGCTTCTAGTGTTTCGTCACCACCGGGCGCACTTCCGGCGGCGCCGGCGGAGGGGCGACCGGGGTATCGGCGAGCGGCTCGGGCCTGCGCTCGAGCGCCCGGTCGAGCACCTCGTCGAACCAGCGCACCGGCGTGATCTCGATCGCGCTCTTCACCTCGTCGGGGATCTCCGCCAGGTCCTTCACGTTCTCCTGCGGGATCAGCACGCTCTTGATGCCGCCGCGGTGGGCCGCGAGCAGCTTCTCCTTCAGCCCGCCGATCGGCAGCACCTCGCCGCGCAGGGTGATCTCGCCCGTCATCGCCACGTCGCAGCGCACCGGAATGCCGGTGAGCACCGAGGTGATCGCCGTGGCGATCGCGATGCCCGCGCTCGGGCCGTCCTTCGGCGTCGCGCCTTCGGGAAGGTGGACGTGCAGGTCGAGCGTCTGCCAGAAGTCCTCGGCCACGCCGAGGCGCTTGGCGCGCGCGCGCACGACCGAGATCGCGGCCTTGATCGATTCCTGCATCACGTCGCCCAGCTTGCCGGTGGTGACGGTGTTGCCTTTGCCGGGCAGCTTCACCGCCTCGATGGTGAGCAACTCTCCGCCCACCTCGGTCCACGCGAGGCCGGTGACCTGGCCGACCTGGTTTTCCTTCTCGGCGATACCGTAGGTGTACTTGCGCACGCCCAGGTACTTGTCGAGGTTCTTGCCGTTGACCGTGACGTGCGTCGCTTCCTTCTTCTTCGTGAGGATCGACTTGATCACCTTGCGCGAGATCTTCGCGAGCTCGCGGTCGAAGCCGCGCACGCCCGCCTCGCGCGTGTAGTAGCGCGTGATGTCGCGCAGCGCGCTGTCGGTCACCGTGAGCTCGCCATCCTTGATGCCGTTCGACTTGAACTGCTTCGGCAGCAGGTACTGCTTGGCGATGTGGACCTTCTCGTCCTCGGTGTAGCCGGAAAGGCGGATCACTTCCATACGATCCAGCAGCGGCGCGGGGATGTTGAGCGTGTTGGCGGTCGCGACGAACATCACGTCGGAGAGGTCGTACTCGACTTCCACGTAGTGGTCGACGAACGTGTGGTTCTGCTCGGGATCGAGGACCTCGAGCAGCGCCGAGGACGGATCGCCGCGGAAATCCATGCCCATCTTGTCCACCTCGTCGAGGAGGAAAAGCGGGTTGCGCACGCCGACCTTGGTCATGTTCTGCAGGATCTTGCCGGGCATCGAGCCGATGTAGGTGCGGCGGTGGCCGCGGATCTCGGCCTCGTCGCGCACGCCGCCCAGCGACATGCGCACGAACTTGCGGTTGGTCGAGCGCGCGATCGATTGGCCGAGCGAGGTCTTGCCGACGCCGGGCGGGCCGACGAGGCACAGGATCGGGGCCTTCAGCTTCTCGACGCGCTGCTGCACCGCGAGGTACTCGACGATGCGCTCCTTCACCTTGTCGAGGCCGTAGTGGTCCGCATCGAGGATGCGCTCCGAATTCTTGAGGTCGGTGGAGACCTTGGTCTTCTTCTTCCAGGGCAGGCCCACGACCGTGTCGATGTAGTTGCGCACGACGGTCGCTTCCGCGGACATCGGCGACATGAGCTTGAGCTTCTTCAGCTCGGCCTCGGCCTTGGTGCGCGCTTCCTTGGGCATGTGCGCGGCCTTGATCTTCTTCTCGAGCTCGTCCAGGTCGGCGCCCTCTTCGGAGTCGCCGAGCTCCTTCTGGATCGCCTTCACCTGCTCGTTCAAATAGTACTCGCGCTGGCTCTTCTCCATCTGGCGCTTCACGCGCCCGCGGATGCGCTTCTCCACCTGCATGATGTCGATCTCGGTCTCCAGCAGCTGCAGCAGCTGCTCGAGCCGGCGGCCTACGTGGAACATCTCGAGGATCTGCTGCTTCTGCTCGAGCTTGAGCGGCAGGTGCGCGGCGATGGTGTCGGAGAGCCGCCCGGCGCCGTCGATGCCGGAGAGGGAGGTGAGCACTTCCGGCGGGATCTTCTTGTTCAGCTTCACGTA
>JANPHA010000180.1:0-2030 GCA_031424255.1 Burkholderiales bacterium
CAGATCCGCAGGCGGCGCGGCCGGCGTTTCGCTCGGCCGGCCGGCTGCGCGATGCGCTGGCCCGGCGCTTTCCAGCCGCCGATTGGTCGGCGCTCTCGATGGGTATGACCGACGATTTCGAGGTAGCGATCGAGGAAGGCGCGACGATCGTACGGGTCGGTCGGGCGATCTTTGGCGTCCGAAATTGAAATTGAAAATGAAAAATTGAGAACCTGCCTCCGAATGAGTCTTTTCTCAATTTTCAATTTTCAATTTTTCATTTACACTACTTGCGGCTTGTGTTTCACTATGCTAGGATAGGCGCTAGTTCCGCTCATCCAGACAAAGGAAGAGGCGCTATGAGCATCCTGGTCGATAAAAACACGCGCCTGCTGGTGCAGGGGATCACCGGCAACGAGGGCACGTTCCACGCGCGGGCCATGCTGGCGTATGGCACGAATGTCGTCGGCGGCGTCACGCCCGGCCGCGGCGGGCAGATGGCAGTGGACGGCAAGGTGCCGGTGTTCAACACCGTCAGCGAGGCGGTCGAGGCGACCGGCGCGAACGCCTCGATCATCTATGTTCCGGCGCCGCTCAATGCCACCGACGCGATCATTGAGGCGGCCGAGGCCAGCCTGGAGCTGATCGTCTGCATCAGCGAGGGCGTGCCGGCCAACGATATGGTCGCGGCCTACGCGGTGGTGCGCGAGCGCGGCGCGCGGCTGATCGGCCCGAACTGCCCCGGCCTGCTGACGCCCGGCCAGGCCAAAGTCGGGATCATCCCTGGCAACATCGCCACGCCCGGCCCGGTCGGCGTGGTATCCAAGAGCGGCACGCTGACCTACGAGGCGGTGGATGCGCTGACGCGGCTGGGCCTGGGCCAGAGCACGATCGTCGGCATCGGCGGCGACCCGATCATCGGCACCTCGTTCATTGATGTGCTGGAGCTGTTCCAGGAAGATGCGGAGACCAAGGCGATCGTGCTGATCGGCGAGATCGGCGGCACAGCCGAGCAGGATGCAGCGCGCTATATCAAGGAGCACGTCACGAAGCCGGTGGTCAGCTTTATCGCCGGGCAGACAGCGCCGGAAGGCAAGCGCATGGGCCACGCCGGCGCGATCATCTCGGGCGGCGAGGGCACTGCCCAGGAGAAGATCGCCGCACTGGAGGCGGTCGGCGTCAAGGTAGCTCGCCTGCCAACCGATATCGCGCAGCTCGTGAAAGACAGCCTGGCGTAGGGGAGAGGGGATAGGATCAATCGTCTTAACCTCGACCCCCATCCTCCATCCCCCATCCCCTATTCATGCCCCAGATGCTCCAGGCTGATCTGGAACAGCCGCGCGACGTGCTCGTCATCAAGGGTGTAGAACACCAGCTTGCCGTCGCGGCGCGCGCGCACCACGCGCAGGCTGCGCAACAGCCGCAGCTGGTGCGAGACGGCCGACTCGCTCATCTCCAGCACGGCCGCCAGATCGCCCACGCACAGCTCGGCGTGCGAGAGCGCGTGCAGCATGCGCACGCGCGTCGGGTCGGACAGCGCCTTGAACGTCTCGGCCAGCCGCGCCGCCATCGCATCCGCCAGCGGGTGCGCGTTGACGCGCCGCACCGCCTCGGGGTCGAGGATCGCGGGCGCAGGCGCGGCCTCCTTCGGTGTATCCATCGTAGCCCTCGCTGACAGTGCGGCCCCTCGGCAGTGCGAGATGATTAAGTATACCATCACTGTGATGAGGGCATTGCATCAGGCTTGTGCTCCGCTCGCCATTCGCCCGCACCCCGCACCCCTCGTTCCCAGCGGGCATATCATGACCCCAATCTGGTTGAATAGTGACCGTGCATTCTGACGCCGAAAACAACGATCCCCATGCTGTAGGGGCGATCCTAGTGATCGCCCGCAATGTGGTCAATGCCCACATCGCGGGCGGACACAAGATCCGCCCCTACGCTTCGATTGATTGCATTGCTGTCATTGCGGGCGTCGGTTTTGCCAACGATGTGGGTAAAACCCATCATCGCCGGCGTGATCATCGCGGTGTTATGTCGCGATGATCGCG
>JANPHA010000181.1:0-7126 GCA_031424255.1 Burkholderiales bacterium
GAGTTACCCCGCCCTTCCCCCCCCAGGTGTGGTGATGCTGGTGCGCGTGGTCGACGGCACTTTCAAGCCGAAGGACCGGATCAAGCTGATGGCCACCGAGGCGGTGCACATGGTCGAGCAGGTCGGCGTGTTCACGCCGAAATCGGTCGCGCGCGACAGCCTCTCGGCCGGGCAGGTGGGCTTCATGATCGCGGGCATCAAGGACCTGAAGGACGCGAAGGTGGGCGACACGGTGACGCTCGTGGACCGCCCCGCCACCGAAGCGCTGCCCGGCTTCAAGGAGATCCAGCCGCAGGTGTTCGCGGGCCTCTATCCGGTCGAATCGAACCAATACGAGGGGCTGCGCGACGCGCTCAACAAGCTGCAGCTGAACGACTCCAGCCTGCGCTTCGAGCCGGAAACCTCGCAGGCGCTGGGCTTCGGGTTCCGCTGCGGCTTCCTCGGCCTCTTGCACATGGACATCGTGCAGGAGCGGCTCGAGCGCGAATACGACATGCACCTCATCACCACGGCGCCCACCGTCGTCTACCAGGTCGCCACCAAGGACGGCAAGGTGACGCAGATCGAGAACCCGAGCAGGCTTCCCGATCCCTCGACCATCGAGGAGATCCGCGAGCCCATCATCCGCGCGACGATCATCATGCCGCAGGAGTACGTGGGCGCTGTGATGACGCTGTGCAACGACAAGCGCGGCTCGCAGGTGAACATGCAGTACGTCGGCCGCCAGGTGATCCTCACCTACGACATGCCGCTGAACGAGATCGTGATGGATTTCTTCGACAAGCTGAAGAGCAACTCGCGCGGCTACGCCTCGCTCGACTACGAGTTCCTCGAGTTCCGCGCGGGCGACCTGGTGCGGCTCGACATCCTCATCAACGGCGACCGCGTCGATGCGCTCTCGCTCATCGTGCACCGCCAGACGGCGCCGTACCGCGGGCGCGAGCTCGCCTCGCGCATGCGCGGGCTCATCCCGCGGCAGATGTTCGACATCGCGGTGCAGGCGGCCATCGGCGCCAACATCATCGCCCGCGAGAGCATCAAGGCGCTGCGCAAGAACGTGCTCGCCAAGTGCTACGGCGGCGACATCACGCGCAAGAGGAAGCTCCTCGAGAAGCAGAAGGCGGGCAAGAAGCGCATGAAGCAGGTCGGCAACGTCGAGATCCCGCAGGAGGCGTTCCTCGCCATCCTGCAGGTCGAAAGCAAATAGGAGAACAACGCAATGCCGCAGGGTGGACTCGACTGGGAGATGATCGCGATGATCGCGGCGGCGGCCAGCACCGCCGTGATCGTCTGGGACTTCGTCGCCGCGCGCAACGGCGCGCCGCGCTCCGACATGCGCAAGGGCCTGATGGAAGTCGCCTGGCCGGTGCTGTTCATCGCGGTGATGGGGCTGCTGCTCAAGTTCACGGACTTCGCCGCGGTGCTGCTGCTGGCGGCCGTGATCACCGGCCTGATCTGGCTGTGGGACGTGCGCTGGGCGCGCAAGCGCCGCACCGCCGGCGAGCCCGAGCCGATCGTGGTCGACATGGCGAGGGCGTTCTTCCCGGTGATCGTGGTCGTGTTCCTGATCCGCTCGTTCTGGGTCGAGCCGTTCAAGATCCCGTCGGGTTCGATGAAGCCCACCCTGCTGGTCGGCGATTTCATCCTGGTGAACAAGTACACCTACGGGATCCGCCTTCCGGTCCTCAACCGGAAGATCGTCGACATCAACCCGATCAAGCGCGGCGACGTGGTCGTGTTCCGCTATCCCGCCGATCCGTCGGTCGACTACATCAAGCGCGTGGTCGGCACTCCCGGCGACAAGATCGTCTACCGCGGCAAGCGCCTCACGATCAACGGCGAGCCCGCGCCGGTGCAGAGCAACGGCTTCTACACCGACGGCGAGTTGAACTACCTGCGGCTGCCGACTTTCATCGAGAAGCTCGGCGACAAGAGCCACCAGATGATGATCGTTCCCGCGCAGCCGCCGGTCGATCTCGCGCAGGTCCGGCAGTTCCCCCAGAGGGAGAATTGCGAATACAATGACGACGGTTTCAGCTGCACGGTGCCCGCGGGAAACTACTTCATGATGGGCGACAACCGCGACCAGAGCAGCGACAGCCGCTACTGGGGATTCGTGCCCGACGACCACATCAAGGGGCGCGCATTCCTGGTGTGGATGAACTTCGGCGACCTGAAGCGCATCGGCAACGGAATCGAATAACAAAGACACGGGTCGATCATTTTGCAGCGGGAGCGAAGGGGAGGTTTCATGCGCAAGCAGCGTGGCGTTTCGGTCATCGGTCTCATCGTGATCCTGTCGTTGCTCGGGTTCTTCGGCGTCATGGCCGCGAAACTGCTGCCGAGCTACGTCGAGTATTTCTCGGTGAAGAAGATCCTGGCCACGATGGAGAACGCGGGCGACACCAAGGGCACCGTGCGCGACATTCGCAAATCGTTCGACCTGCGCAACGCGATCGAGGACGTGAAGGCGGTGAAGGGCGAGGACCTCGAGATCACCAAGGAAGCCGGCGAGACCGTCGTGTCCGCCTCCTGGTCGGTGAAGATTCCGCTCGTGCAGAACATCAGCGCCTGCGTCGACTTCTCGGTGACCACGGCCAAGTGACACGCAAGGCGGCGCGCGGGGCAGAGACACCCGAAGCGCTCGCCGAGCTCGAGCGCCGCCTCGGGCACAAGTTCGCCAATCCCGAAATCGCGCTCCAGGCGCTCACCCATCGCAGCTTCGGCGCGCCGCACAACGAGCGGCTCGAGTTCCTCGGCGACAGCCTGCTCAACTGCGCGGTCGCGACCCTGCTGTACGAAAGATTTCCGCAGCTCCCCGAAGGCGACCTGTCGCGTTTGCGCGCGGCACTGGTGAACCAATCCTCGCTTTCGGACGTCGCACAGAAGCTCGGGTTGGGAGACCGGCTGCGCCTGGGCGAGGGGGAGCTCAAGAGCGGCGGATTCCGCCGCCCGTCGATCCTCGCCGACGCGCTCGAGGCGCTCCTCGGCGCGGTGTTCCTCGATGCCGGCTTCGATGCCACGCGCAAGGCCGTGGGCCACATCCTCGCCGAGAGGCTCGAGCGCGCCGAAGGCTCGCCGGTGGACAAGGATCCGAAGACGGAGCTGCAGGAGCATCTGCAGGGAAGGCGGCTGCAATTGCCGCGCTACTCGGTGCAGAAGACCGAGGGCGAAGCGCACGACCAGATTTTCACGGTGGAATGCCGCGTGGACGACCTGGGATTGACCGCGTCGGGGCAGGGTCCGAGCCGCAGGGCGGCGGAGCAGACCGCGGCGCAGGGCGTCCTCGCGCAACTGGAGCGGCCCAAGCGCCGCGAGAAGACATGAGCAAGGCGGCCCCTTTCCGCACCGGCACCGTGGCGATCGTCGGGCGTCCGAACGTCGGCAAGTCGACGCTCATCAACGAGCTCGTCGGCGCGCACGTCGCGATCACCTCGCGCAAGCCGCAGACCACGCGCCATCGCCTGCTCGGCATCCATACCGACGCGCAGTCGCAGATCATGTTCGTCGACACTCCCGGCTTCCAGACGCAGCACAAGACGGCGCTCAACCGCGAGATGAACCGCACCGTCGGGCAGGTGGCCGCCGAGGTCGACGCGATCGTGCTCGTGATCGAGTCGTTCGGCTGGGACGAACGCGACGATCCGGTGCTGGCGCTCCTTCCGCCCGCCGCGCCGGTGATCCTGGCGCTCAACAAGATCGACAAGCTGAAGGACAAGACCGAGCTCGCGCCCACGTTGCTCGCCGCCTCGAAGAAGCGCGACTTCGCGGCACTCGTTCCGATCAGCGCCGCGAAGGGCACGCAGCTGAAGGCGCTGCTCTACGAGATCCGCAAGCTGCTGCCGGAAGGCGAGGCGGTGCACGCCGAGGATGCGATCACCGACCGGCCCGAGCGCTTCCTCGCCGCCGAGCTGGTGCGCGAGCGCATCTTCCGGCTTCTCGGCGACGAGCTTCCGTACACGATCGCGGTGGACGTCGACAACTTCGTGATGGACGGGCGCATGCGGCGCATCTCGGCCACGATCTACGTCGACCGGGCGAGCCACAAGGCGATCGTGATCGGGGAGAAAGGTGCCACGTTGAAGCGCATCGGCACCGAGGCGCGCCACGCGATGGAGGGGCTCTTCGGCGGCAAGGTGTTCCTCGAGCTCTGGGTCAAGGTGAAGAGCGGCTGGGCCGACAACGACGCCGCGCTGCGCCTGCTGGGATACCGGTGAGCACGGCCGACCCGGGCCTCGACCGGGCGTACGTACTCCACACGTACCCGTACCTCGAGACCAGCCTGATCCTGCAGGTGTGGACCGAGAAGCACGGGCGGCTCGGATTGGTCGCGAAGGGCGCGCGCCGTCCCAAGTCGGCGAACCGCAGCATCCTCGTGCCGTTCCAGCCGCTCGCGATCGCGTGGTTCGGGCGCGGCGAGCTGCGCACGTTGAAGACCGCGGAGCCTTCGGCCCCGGCGACGCCGCTCGCGGGCACGAGCCTGCTCTCCGCGTTCTACTTGAACGAGCTTCTTCTGAAGCTCACGACCCGCGACGATCCCCACGAGGGCCTGTTCGTTGCGTACGACGAGGCGATCACGTCGCTGCGCGCGCTCTCGCGGCTCGGAGCACGCTTCTGCGCGCCGGGCGTGGCCGAGCCGGCGCCGCAACTCGCGCGCGACGTCGAGCCGGTGCTGCGCCGCTTCGAGCTGAGCCTGCTGCAGGAGGTGGGCTACGCGCTGCAGATGTCGCGCGAGGCGGGAACCGGGATCGCGATCGCCGCGGAGCGCGAGTACTGGTACGTGCTCGAGCGCGGTCCGGTCGCCTGCCCCGGAGGGGAAACGCCGGGGAATGCGGTAAGATTGCGCGGCCAAACGCTCATCGACCTGGAGCGCGGACGGTTCGAGGATCCCGCCACCGTCGCGCAAGCCAAGCAGCTCATGCGCCTGCTCATCAACCACTCCCTCAACGGCCAGGAACTCGCCACGCGCGCGATCGTGCGGGACCTGCAACGCATGGAGGGCGAGCAGTGATCGAGCTCGGCGTGAACATCGACCACGTCGCGACGATCCGCCAGGCCCGCCGGACCTACGAGCCCGACCCCGTGTGGGCGGCGGTGGAGGCGCACCTGGGCGGCGCCGACGGCATCACCGTGCACTTGCGCGAGGACCGCCGCCACATCCAGGACGAGGACGTGCGCCACCTGCGCGATCTCACCCACATCAAGTTGAACCTCGAGATGGCCGCGACCGCCGAGATGGTCGCGATCGCATGCCGCATCAAGCCGGAGATGGCGATGCTCGTGCCCGAGGGCCGCGAGGAGGTCACGACCGAAGGCGGGCTCGACGTGGTGGCGCGCGAGAGGTCGCTCAAGGAAAGTGTCGCGAAGCTTGCCGGCGCGGGCATCATGACGAGTGTCTTCATCGATGCGGAAACGGCGCAGGTCGAGGCCGCGGCGCGCATCGGCGCGCGCGTCTGCGAGATCCACACCGGCCCGTATGCGCACGTCTTCCATTCGAAGGGCCGCGATGCCGAGAGCGCCCCGGTGCTGGCCGAGCTCGAAAAGATCCGCCGCGCGGGCGAGGCGATCCGCGCGCTCGGCATGCGCTTCAACGCGGGCCACGCGCTCAACTACGCCAACGTCCAGCCGGTGGCGCGGCTGCCGGGCGTGCGCGAGCTGCACATCGGGCACGCGATCGTGAGCCGCGCGGTCTTCATCGGCATTCGCGAGGCGGTGCGCGAGATGAAGGCGCTGATGACCGGCGCGCGGCTCGAGGCGCGGGGCGCCGGGGAATGATCGTGGGAATCGGGACCGATGTCGTGTCGATCGAAAGAATCGCGGGAGTGCTGGCGCGCCACGGGGAGCGGTTCGTGAAACGCGTGCTGACTCCCGCGGAGCGCATCCGCTACGAGCGCACCAACGCGAAGGCCAAACCCGGCCACCTCGCCAAGCGCTGGGCGGCGAAGGAGGCGTTCGCGAAGGCGATCGGCACCGGCATCCACCCGCCGTTCACCTGGCAGTCGATCACCGTCGGCCGCGATGCGCGCGGCAAGCCCGGCATCGTTCCCAACGGCGCGATGGCCGAATATCTCCGCGAGCGCGGCGTCACGTCGTCGCACGTCTCGCTCACCGATGACGCCGGAGTCGCCGTGGCGTTCGTGGTTCTGGAGGGATAGCGATGCGCCTCGGGCCCGTGATGGTGGACGTGGCGGGGCTGGAGCTCACGCCCGACGACGTCGAGCGGCTGCAGCATCCGCAGGTGGGGGGCGCCATCCTCTTCGCGCGCAACTTCGCGGCACCCCTGCAATTGATCCAGCTCGCGCATTCGATCCGCGAGCTGAGGAAGCCGCAGCTCGTGATCGCGGTCGATCACGAGGGCGGGCGCGTGCAGCGCTTCAAGCATGGCTTCACCGCGATCCCGGCGATGGCGGAGCTCGGCAAGCTCTGGGACCGCGACCCGGCGCAGGCGCTCGCCGCCGCGCGCGGATGCGGCTTCGTGATCGGCAGCGAATTGCAGGCGCACGGCGTGGACTTCACGTTCGCGCCGGTGCTCGACGTCGACTACGGCGAATCGAGCGTGATCGGCGATCGCGCGTTGCATTCCGACCCGCACACGATCGCGGTGCTCGCCGAGGCGTTGCAGGCGGGGCTCTTCGCCGCAGGCATGACGAGCGTCGGCAAGCACTATCCCGGGCACGGCTACGTGCGCGCCGACTCGCACCTCGAGGTGCCGGTGGACGATCGCACGCTGGCCGAGATCACCGCGGCCGATCTGATTCCATTTCAGCGCCTCGCGCGCTCCGGCATGGGCGGCATGATGCCGGCGCACGTCGTCTATCCCAAGGTCGATTCGAAGCCCGCGGGATTCTCGAGCGTCTGGCTGCAGAAGATCCTGCGCGAGAAGCTCGGCTTCGACGGGCTCATCTTCTCCGACGATCTCTCGATGGAAGGGGCGAGCACGGCGGGTGGCGTCATGTCGCGCGCCAACTCGGCGCTGAACGCCGGCTGCGACATGGTGCTGCTGTGCAACGATCCGCGCTCCCAGGACGCGATGCTCGAAGGCCTGGAGCGGCGCGCTATCGCGCCCACGCTCGCGCGGCGGCTGGAGAGGATGCGCGGCAAGGCGATTTCGAGCGTGGCACTCAAG
>JANPHA010000182.1:0-6711 GCA_031424255.1 Burkholderiales bacterium
CCTCGATTTTCACGATCCCGATGGCCTCGCCTTCGACTCCGACCAGGCGTATTTCCGGGCAGTTGATCTCGCCGTTGATGCGTACTGCTTTATCCTGAGCTATGCGAAATGTCCTCTAAAAGTCAATCGTTTAGCGCGGAAACCTGAGGTTGTTTCTAGCTCAGGAACGGCGCCCCCAAACATTCAACTGCGAGCTTCGGTTTCGCTTTTCAGGCGCGAAATAAAGGCCTCGAGCGCGACCGGTGCCAGGTTTTCCCCGGCGCGCGTTCTCGCTGAGACCGTCCTTGCGGCGACTTCCTTGTCCCCCAGCACCAGCTGGTAAGGAAGCTTTTGAATGCTATGTTCTCGAATTTTATACGTAATTTTCTCGTTCCGCAAATCGCTCGCGACACGAAAGCCGGCGTCGCTCAAAGCCTGCTCGACCTCGCGCGCATAGTCCTGCGCGCGGTCCGTGACGTTCATCACCACCACCTGCACTGGTGCCAGCCACAACGGCAGCGCGCCCGCGTGGTTTTCGATCAGGATTCCGATGAAGCGCTCCATCGAGCCCACGATGGCGCGGTGCAGCATGACCGGAACCTTGCGCGTGTTGTCCTCGGCGACGTATTCCGCGCCGAGCCGTTGCGTCATGTTGAAGTCGACCTGCATCGTGCCGCACTGCCACACACGCCCGATCGCATCCTTGAGCGAGTATTCGATCTTCGGGCCGTAGAAAGCCCCCTCGCCCGGCGAGACCTCGAACTGCACGCCCGACTGGCGCAACGATTCCATCAACGCGTGCTCGGCCTTGTCCCAGGCCTCGTCCGAGCCCACACGCTTGTCGGGGCGCGTCGCCACCTTGTAGATGATGTCCTTGAAGCCGAAGTCGGCGTAGACCTTCTGCAGCAGCGACGTGAACGCCAGGCACTCGGGCAGGATCTGGTCCTCGGTGCAGAAGATGTGGCCGTCGTCCTGCGTGAAGCCGCGCACGCGCATGATCCCGTGCAGCGCGCCCGAGGGCTCGTTGCGGTGGCATGAGCCGAACTCCCCGTAGCGCAACGGCAGGTCGCGATAGCTGCGCATGTCGGAGTTGAACGTGAGGATGTGCCCGGGGCAGTTCATCGGCTTCACCGCGAACTCGCGCTTCTCGGACTCCGTCGTGAACATGTTGTCCTTGTAGTTCTCCCAGTGCCCCGATTTCTCCCACAGCGAGCGGTCGAGGATCATCGGGCACTTGATCTCCTGGTAGCCGTTCTCGCGGTACACGCGGCGCATGTACTGCTCGACGACTTGCCACAGCGCCCAGCCCTTCGGATGCCAGAAGACCATGCCCGGGGCCTCGTCCTGCATGTGGAAGAGGTCGAGCAGCTTGCCGATGCGCCGATGGTCGCGCTTCTCGGCCTCCTCGAGCATCGTGAGATAGGCGTCCTGGTCTTCCTTCTTCGCCCACGCCGTGCCGTAGATGCGCTGCAGCATCTCGTTCTTCGAGTCGCCCCTCCAGTACGCGCCCGCGACCTTCATCAGCTTGAAGACCTTGAGCTTGCCCGTCGACGGCACGTGCGGGCCGCGGCACAGGTCGATGAAGTCGCCCTCGCGGTAGAGGCTGATGCCTTCCTGCGACGGAATCGCGCCGATGATCTCGGCCTTGTATTTCTCGCCGATCGAGTGGAAGAACTTCACCGCGTCGTCGCGCTTCCATTCCTCGCGCGCGACCGGCAGGTCCTTCTTCGCGAGCTCGGCCATGCGCTTCTCGATGGCGGCGAGATCCTCGGGCGTGAACGGCCGCTTGTATGCGAAGTCGTAGTAGAAGCCGTTCTCGATCACCGGGCCGATCGTGACCTGGGCATCCGGAAACAGCTCCTTCACCGCGTAGGCGAGCAGGTGCGCAGTCGAGTGGCGGATGAGGTCGAGGCCCTCCGCATCCTTGTCGGTGACGATGGCGAGCTTCGCGTCGCGATCAATGCGGTGCGAGACGTCGACCAGCTTGCCGTCGACCTTGCCGCCGAGCGCGGCCTTGGCGAGCCCCGGCCCGATGGACGAGGCGACCTCTCCCACCGTGACGGGCTTGTCGAAGTTCCGGATCGAGCCGTCCGGGAGCGTGATGGCGAGCATGATGTTTTCCCGAATTGGGCCCCGTTCTTCAACGGGGTGACACAAACAAAAAAGCGCGGACGAGCCGCGCTTTTTCATCGATTCGACGACGCGAGGGCGAGCCCGACCTACCGATTGCCTCCGGATGTCCGGGGCGTTGGCGGTCTCATAACCGGGGCCCTTTCGCGCGCCTTGTCTCGATTCATAAGTGAAATCATAGCATTTCAGGCTGGCCGGCGCTCCGCCGAGGCGAGGATCGCCGGCAGCTTGCTCGGATCGAGCGGCTTCACCAGGTGGCTGTCGAAGCCGGCATAGAACGACTTGCGCCGGTCCTCCTCGGTGCCATAGCCGGAGAGCGCGATGATGTAGGCGTCGGTCATGCCGAGCTCCTTGCGCATGCGCGCGACCACCTCGTGGCCCGAGAGGCCGGGCAGCCCGATGTCCATGAAGATCACCTCGGGCTGGTACTCCTGCGCGACCTTGAGCGCGCCGGTGCCCTCGTGCGCCTGGCGCGTCTGCTGGCCGAGGAGCTCGAGCATCATCGCGAGCGTTTCGGCCGCGTCGATGTTGTCGTCGACGATCAGCACGCGCTTGCCGGCCGCCGCGACGGGAATGCTGGTGTCAGTGGGTTTCGTGTCGATGGTTTCCATATCGTGCCTCACGGCCTTGGGGAGCCGAACAGTGAAAGTGCTGCCTTTGCCGAGGCCGTCGCTGTGGGCCTCTACCGTGCCGCCATGGCGCTTCACCAGGTCCTTCACCAGCGCCAGGCCGATGCCCAGGCCCTTGCGCGTGCGCTCGGTGGAATCGTCGACCTGGACGAAAAGATCCCAGACCTGCGCGAGCTTGTCGGGCGCGATGCCGATGCCGTTGTCGCGCACCCGGATCACCACGTCGGAGAGCTCGGCGAGCGCCGTCACTTCGATCCGCCCGCCCGCATCGGTGTACTTCACCGCGTTGAGGATCACGTTCTCGAGGATCTGCTGGATGCGCACGCGGTCGGCGACGACATTGAGCGGCGTCGGCGGCAGGTTCAGCACGACCGAATGCCGGCCGATCTCCAGCGGCCCCTGGCACGACTCGATCGCGTTGCGCACCTCGGTCGCGATGTCGAGCGTCTCGCGGCGCAGCTCGATCGCGCCGCGCGTGATGCGCGAGATGTCGAGCAGGTCCTCCACGAGGCGCGTCATCTGCGCCACCTGGCGATCCATGGTCTGCAGCAGCGCCGCGGCGCGCGCCGGCTCCACCGCCTGCGTGCGCATCATGTGCAGCGCGGCGCGCAACGGGGCGAGCGGGTTGCGCAGCTCGTGGGAAAGTGTCGCGAGGAACTCGTTCTTGCGCCGGTCGGCCTGCTGGATCTCTTCATAGAGGAGGCAGTTGTCGAGGGCACTCGCCGCGCGCCCGGCGAGGTTGTCGGCGAGCGACAGGTCCTGGCCGGTAAGCCGGCGCGAGGACGGGCCGAGCGCCAGCAGCAGTGCGCCGCGCGCTTTGCCGCGGGTGATGAGCGGGAAGACATGGGTCTCTCCCGGCGGCGAATCGTCGGCGGCGTCGCCGTCGAGCGGCATCGCGGTGAGGCGATCGCAGACGGCGTGCACTCCGCGGTTCACCGCGTTGAGCTGCTGCTCGGCGAGCAGCGCGTCGAACGCGCGGCGGTGCGCTCCGAGAAAGTGGTCCCAGCCGGCGACCGACGAGCTGCACTGCCCGCGCACCGAGCCGTCGGCGCCCATCAGCACGACGGCGCCATAGTCGGCGAGGAAGGGGACCACCAGGCCCGAGGCGCTCTTCAGGATCGTGTCCACGTCGAGCGAGCTCGCCATCGCCTGGGTGGCCTCGGCGAGGAAGCTCGCGCGCCGCTGCGATTCCTCCGCCATCGAGCGCGCCGCCTGCTCCTTCACCAGCGCGACGCGCTCGTCGGAGCGCTTCTTCAGCTCCGCGTTCAGGCGATGCAGCTGCACCAGCGCCTTCACCTTGCTGCGCAGGATGTTGGGCACTACCGGCGAGAGGATGTAGTCGACCGCGCCCAGCGAGTAGCCTCGTGCCGTGTGCATCTCGTCGGCAAAGGCGGTGATGAAGATGATCGGCGTGTGCGCAGACTTGCGGCGCGAGCGGATCAGCTCGGCGGTCTCCAGGCCGTCCATGCCGGGCATGTTGACGTCGAGCAGGATCACCGCGCAGTCGTTGTCGAGAAGCCAGCGCAACGCTTCCTCGCCGGAGGACGCGGTCACGATGTTCTGGTCGAGCTCCTCGAGGATGGTGCGGAAGACCACGCGCTTGTCGAGGCGGTCGTCGACGATCAGGATGTGGGACCGCTCCAGCGGCGTGGACACGCCGAGGGCTTCCTCGGCGGGGGCGATCACGGGTGTGCGCAGGTTCATGGAGTGCTCGCTTTCAGCGCTGCAACCAGGCCTTGAGCACGGCGAGAAGCTGCTCCCGGTCGACCGGCTTGGACAGGTAGTCCCACGCGCCCGCCTCGATGCAGCGCTCGCGGTCGCCCTTCATCGCCTTCGCGGTGACGGCGACGATCGGCAGGTCCTTGCACGCGGGGATCTTGCGCATTTCCTTCATCGTCTCCAGGCCGTCCATCTCCGGCATCATGATGTCCATCAGCACCACATCGAGATCGCTGTTGCTGGCGATGTTGATCGCGTCGCGCCCATTGTCCGCGGTCTTGATCTCCATGCCGTAATCCTCCAGAACCGAGGAGAGCGCGAAGATATTGCGGATATCGTCGTCGACGATCAGCACGCGCCGGCCCGCGAGGGCCTTGGTCGAGCCGTAGAGGTCGTCGAGGACGCGGCGATGGTCGTCCTTCACGCGCGCCACGTCCAGGTGCAGCGCGAGCACCACCTCGTCGAGCAGGCGCTCGATCGAGTGGACCTCGTGAACGCCGGGCACGATACGCGCGAGCGCGGCCACGCTCGCGGCCCCGACCGAGGCGGCGGCCTGGCGCCCGTAGGCGATCACCGGCACCGGCCGCGCATCTTCCTCGCGCAGCTCGCCCATGAGAGCCGCGAGATCGAGATCCTGCAACTCGGGATTGACCACGGCGAGTCGAGGTCGCCCGCGCGCAGCAGCTGCGCCGCGCGCGTCGCGTCGTTCGCGCCGATCATCTCGACATTCTCGAGTCCCGACAGGTACTCGCGGATCGTGTTGAGGCGCACCGGGTCGGGCTCCACCAGCAGGAGCCTGCGGCGCTCGGTGACGGTGAAGTCGTGGATCTCCTTCAGCACGTCGTCGACCGCCTTGCGGCTCTGGATCGGCTTGGCGATGAAGCGCCGCGCCCCCGAATCGAGCGCGCGGTCGCGCGCCTCCTCGGTCGAGATCACGTGGACCGGCGTATGGCGCATCGCGAGGTCGTTCTTCAGGCGCGAGAGCACGCGCCATCCCTCGATGTCGGGCAGGTGGATGTCGAGCAGCATGGCGGCGGGCTTGAGGTCGCCCACCATCGTGAGCGCGGCCGTGCCTTGCGACGTCACCACGCCCTTGAAGCCCTGCTCGCGCGCCGATTCCAGCAGCACGCGCGCGAAAGCGAGGTCGTTCTCGACGATGAGCACGGTCTTGTCGCCCGGGTGCACCGAGTCGCGGTCGTCGTCGGCCTCGTTGACCGTCGCGAACGCAACCGCGGCCGGCTCCCCGGCGGAGCCCGTGTCCTCGAACGAATGCGTGGGACTGCCCTTCTCGGAGCGGCGCTCCGCGGCCTGGCGCGCGGCCTCGATCGCCGCACTTGCGACCGCGGCGGCATCCGAGGCCTTGCGCGGCACCCGCGACGGCGGGAACGCCTGCGGCAGGTAGAGGGAGAAGACGCTCCCCTTCTGCGGCGCGCTCACCAGGCGGATTTCGCCGCGCAACAGCCGGGAAAGCTCGCGGCTGATCGCCAGTCCCAGGCCGGTGCCGCCGTACTTGCGGCTGGTCGAGCCGTCGGCCTGCTGGAACGCCTCGAAGATGATCTGCTGCTTGTCGGTCGGGATGCCGATGCCGGTATCGGTCACCGAGAACTCGATCACGTCGGTCGCGCGATTGAGATCGTCGTTGTCCGCGGTCCATCCGGCGCTCGCCGGGCGGATCACCAGGTTGACCTCGCCCTTGTGGGTGAACTTGAACGCGTTCGACAGCAGGTTGCGCAGGATCTGCTGCAGGCGCTTCGCGTCGGTGGAGACCGACTTGGGCAGGCGCGGATCCATGCGGATCTCGAAACTCAGGCCCTTGGTCTCGGCCACGTGGCGGAACGTCCGCTCGACGAAGCGCTGCAGCTCGTCGAGGCGCACTTCGCCCACGTCGACCGCGACCGTGCCCGACTCGATCTTCGAGAGGTCGAGGATGTCGTTGATCAGCATCAGCAGGTCGTTGCCGGACGAATGGATCGTGCGCGCGAACTCCACCTGCTTCATCGTGAGGTTGCCCTCGGAGTTCCCCGACAGCTGGTCCGACAGGATCAGCAGCGAGTTGAGCGGCGTGCGCAGCTCGTGCGACATGTTCGCGAGGAACTCCGACTTGTACTTGGACGTGAGGGCCAGCTGGCGCGCCTTTTCTTCCAGCGCCTGGCGAGCCTGCTCCACCTCCGCGTTCTTGCGCTCCACCTCCTGGTTCTGGTGGGCGAGCAGGCGTGCCTTCTCCTGCAGCTCCTGGTTGGTGGTCTGCAGCTCT
>JANPHA010000183.1:0-7774 GCA_031424255.1 Burkholderiales bacterium
CGAGCGCTCGAGCGTCTCGTCGAGCCAGCGCACGAGGTGACAGAGATACTCGTCGACCCCGGTGCCGTCGGCGAGCTCGCTGTCCAGATCGCTTGTCTCAAGCTCACGATGGGCGGGCTCGCACGCCGCGACCGGCACGTGCTCGAAACCTTGCGCGCGCGCGGCATCCCGGTCGCGATCGCGATGGCGGGCGGCTATGCGCGCAACATCGACGACAGCGTCGAGATCCATGCGCGCACGATCGTCACGGCGCGGGAAATATTCGCATCGTGAAATTTCCCCCGGATTCATGAAAGAATGGGGCGGCCCCCGAGAGACGCCCTGGACACTCCCGTTTTGAAGCGCGACGCGACACGCACCGAGCCGCTCGAGCAGTGGTTCGCCGCCAACGGCTGGCATGCATTCGATTTCCAGCGCGAGGTGTGGAACGCCTATCTCGACGGCGAATCCGGCCTGGTCCATTCCGCGACGGGCAGCGGCAAGACGCTCGCGGCGGCGTTGGGACCGATGGCCGAGTGGATGGAAGATCCGGAAAAACCGGGGACAGCCCCCGCACTTCGCGTATTGTGGATAACTCCCATGCGCGCCCTCGCCGGCGACACCAGGCTTTCGATCGAGCGCGCGGTGGAGGGGCTCGGCCTGCCGTGGACCGTGGGCCTGCGCACCGGCGACACGTCGAGCGCCGAGCGCGCGAAGCAGGCGCGCAAGCTGCCTTCGGTGCTCGTCACGACTCCCGAAAGCCTCTCCCTCATGCTCTCCAACGCCGATGCGCGCGACAAGCTCTCGGAGCTGCGCCTCGTCGTCGTCGATGAATGGCATGAGCTGCTCGGCAACAAGCGCGGCGTGCAGGCCGAGCTCGGGCTCGCGCGGCTGCGTAAGTGGAATCCCCGGATGCGGACCTGGGGGTTGTCGGCGACGCTGGGGAATATCGAGGAGGCGCTGGAGAGGTTGATCGGAACGACGCCCTCCACGGCCCTTCCCCAAGGGGGAGGGAGGGTTATCAGGGGCGTCAGCGACAAGAAAGTTTTGATGGACACACTGATCCCGCCGAATGTGGATAAGTTTCCGTGGGCGGGGCACCTGGGGCTGGTGATGCTCGACCACGTGATCGAGGCGATCGAGTCGTCGCGCTCGACCCTTGTGTTCACCAACGTGCGCTCGCAGGCGGAAATCTGGTACCAGGGATTGCTCGAGGCGAGGCCCGAATGGGCGGGCCTGATCGGGCTGCATCACGGCTCGCTCGACAGCGACGTGCGCAAGTGGGTGGAGAACGGGCTCAAGGAAGGCAGGCTCAAGGCGGTGGTCGCGACTTCGAGCCTGGACCTGGGTGTCGACTTCTCGCCGGTGGAGCGCGTGCTTCAGATCGGAAGCCCGAAGGGGGTCGCGCGACTGCTGCAGCGCGCGGGCCGCTCGGGGCACGCGCCTGGACAAACGAGCCGCGTTACCTGCGTGCCGTCGCACGCGCTCGAATTCGTCGAGGCCGCGGCGGCTCGGCGCGCGGCGATGGCCGGGCGGATCGAGTCGCGCCATCCGGTCGAGCGTCCCCTCGATCTCCTCACGCAGCATCTCGTCACGATTGCGGCGGGCGAAGGGTTCGACGAGCAAGAGATGAAAGCGGAGGTGCGCAGCGCGCGCGCGTTCCGCGATCTCACCGAGCCCGAGTGGAACTGGGCGCTCGATTTCGTCACGCGCGGCGGCGATGCGTTGAAGGCCTATCCCGACTATCACAAGGTGGTGCTCGACGACGACGGCCGCTACCGCGTGAAGGACACGGCGATCGCGCGGCGCCACCGGATGTCGATCGGCACCATCGTCTCCGACGCGGCGGTCGACATCCGCTACATGCGCGGCAAGCGCCTCGGCAACGTCGAGGAGTCGTTCATCGCGCGCCTCTCCAAGGGCGACACCTTCATCTTCGCGGGGCTGCTGCTGGAATTCCTGCGGATGGAGAACATGACCGCGTACGTGAAGCCCGGCAAGCCCGGCTCCGCGCTGATCCCGCGCTGGGACGGCGGCAGGTGCCCGCTCTCGAGCGAAGTCTCCGACGGCATCCGCGAATTGCTCGAGCTGCATGTCGAGCGCAGGGAAGACGAGCCCGAGATGAAGGCGGTCGCGCGCCTGCTCAAGCTGCAGCACGCGTGGTCGCGCGTGCCCAGGCGCCACGAGATGCTGGTGGAGCAGACCGAGACGCGCGAGGGCCACCACATCTTCTTCTATCCGTTCGAGGGGCGGCAGGTGCACATGGGGCTCTCGGCGCTGCTCTCCTACCGGCTGTCGAAGGTGCGCCCCGCGACCTTCAGCCTCTCGTTCACCGACTACGGCTTCGAGCTCGTCTCGCGCGAACGCTTCGAGCTGATCCCGCTGCTCAAGGCCGGGCTCTTCACCACCGACTACCTTCTCGAAGACATGCTCGCGAGCCTGAATGCGGCGGAGCTCTCCAAGCGCCAGTTCCGCGAGATCGCGCGCGTGGCGGGCCTCGTGTTCCAGGGTTATCCGGGACAGCCGAAGACCAATCGCCAGGTGCAGGCGACGAGCGGCCTCATCTGGGAAGTGTTCGCGCGCTGGGATCCGAAGAATCCACTGCTTGGGCAGGCGGAGCGCGAAGTGCTCGAAAGACAACTCGAATTCTCGCGGTTGAGCGACGGCCTGCGCAGGATGGGCCGCACGCCCATCCTGTTGCGCCAGACGCACAAGCCCTCGCCCTTCGCATTCCCGATCATGGTGGGGCGTTTCCGCGAGAAGCTCACCAGCGAGAAGCTCGCCGATCGCGTGAAGCGCATGCAGCTGGAATTCGACAAAGCGATGCCCGAGGAGCCGAGCGAGCAGGGAGTGTTGTTTGGTTGAATGCAAGGTCATGGGCGAGCAGCTTTTGCTCCTGCCCGAGCGCGCGATGTATTGGCCCGCCAAGGGCACGCTCTTCATCGCCGACTTCCACCTCGGCAAGGCGGCGAGTTTTCGCAGCGCGGGAATTCCGTTGCCGTCAGGGACCACCACCGAGAACGTCGAGCGCCTTGGGCGCGCGATCGACAAGACGCGCGCAAGGCAAGTGATCTTCCTCGGAGATTTCCTGCATAGCGCGGAAGGCCGTGCGCAGAAGACGTTCGAGCGCTTCGCCGCGTGGCGCGAGGCTCGCAACACGCTCGAGCTGACCATCGTGCGCGGCAATCACGACAAGAAGGCGGGTGACCCGCCGGAAGCGTGGGACGCGCGCTGCATTGAAGCGGGCGAAGCGCTCGGCCCCTTCATCCTCAATCACGAACCGGGTGCCAGCCGCGGCGGTTACGCGCTCGCGGGGCACATCCATCCCGCGGTGCGCCTCACCGCGAGCGGCGAGGCGTCTTTGCGCTTGCCGTGCTTCTGGTTCGGCGCGCGCTATGGCGTGCTACCCGCGTTCGGCGCATTCACCGGCAACGCGGAGGTGAGGCCGCGCGCGGGCGACCAGGTGTTCGTCATCGCCGAGCAGGAAGTCCTGCAGGTCTCCTGACTCCTCGGACCGGCGCCGCGGCTGGGTTGATCGATGCTCGCCGCGCGTCCTACCTGCGCGGGTGGGGTGGGGCGCGGGAAAGCAGGGGACAATTGGTGGAAGGCTGCAGAAGGACTTTCGAACCATCCATATATCGTTAGGCATCACATGAACGAGCGTCGCGTTGAAGGAGTGGGGACGTTTCGCCGGCGCCACGACTACTGGGAATGTGTCCCTGACGCGATTCCGGACACCATGGTTACGATTCAGACACCCGATATTTCTTCGGCGCAGGAGGAGCGGGCTCGGGCCGTATGCGCTTCGTGGAAGGACACCGTTCAGCTCTGTCGTAAGTACATTGAAAGCCGTCGAACTGAGGTTGATTTCGAATCCCGACGTTTTACCGAGCCCACGGTATCAATTGGCGAAAGTGACTGGACCGTCTTCTTCACGACCGAGCGCGAATTGGAGGCAGTCTTCGGTGTTGAAATGCGAGGTGACAAGCCTCTTCAACTTGTCATCGGGGATTAGTGATGCCTAACAACGCGTTCGAGCGGACCGTGGAGCATCGTGGGCCGCGTCTGGCCGCGGCTCGGTAATCGTGGCCGGCCGCTCAACTCGGTCGTTAGATTGCGTAGAGGAGATCCGCGAAATGAAGAGCTACATTCTTGCCTGGGTTCTCATCGTGTGGCTTACGACCATTTCTCAGGCGCAGGTGCCGAACCCCACGGAGGAGGAGTGTCTCGGTTTGATCGCCGTGCTGCCGACATTCGAGAGTGCAGAGATGAAGGCGTACTTCGAAATGAATCGTGTAGCGACGGGAAAGCAGCTTGTCGAGAAGCTGCGTTCAGTCGCAGACTCCGGCGATAAAGTTGCGCAATTTACCTACGGCACTCTTCTGCTGACTGGCTATTGTGTGGGACAAGATATGTGCGCGGCTCGAAAATACCGAGAGAAGTCTCGGGGCGGTGCCAATGATTGGGAAAGGGACTATCCGATTCCTCCGTCGCTCCGAAAGAAGTATGTCGAGGCCCAGTGCAATTGATCCAAGATGCAATCTAACAACGCGTTCGTGCGGACCCTGGACAAGCGTGGGCCGCGTCTGGCCGCGGCACAGGGTGGTGGCCAGCCGCTCAGCTCGATTGTTAGGAGATTGTCGACTTGATTCGAAACCGACAAAATGGCGGCAGCTCTCATAACTTGAAGGGAACAATTCGTGCGAGCGAGATTTCTTTGCGTGCTGGTCATGCTTTTGCCGATGGCCGCCACGGCTCAGGCGTACAAGTGCAAGCGGCCTGACGGCAAGACAAGCTTCCAGGACCAGCCCTGCGATGAGGGCTCGACGGGAGGTCCGGTCATCATTTCGGACCCGAGCCCGTCTTCGGGGATGCCCGCCGCCCCGAAAGCAACGGCGCCGTCCATGAAGCGAGACAAGATCCCGGACGCGCGCAGGGACCAGGCCGACGAGTCCCTCAGGGAGCGCAACCGGCAGCTCGAAGCCCAGAACCGCGCCATGGCATGCAGCATGGCACGGCGCAATCTAGCGGTGCTCCAGGTCCAGCGCCCCGTCTTTTCAACGGACAAGAATGGGAATAGGCAGTACGTCGAGGATGGCAACCGACAGTCCGAGATCGCGGCTGCCCAGCAAAGCGTCGCCGAAAGCTGCAGTTGAGGGTAGGGGCGCCTTTATCAGCCTGCGTGACAACACGCTGGAGCGGACGGTGGGCATTGCTTGTGGACGGCCGCTCAACTCAGTCGCGAGATGACAGCGCGTTCACCAAAGAATCCGAAGCTTTTGCATGGTTACGGAGTAATGCCATCTAGGAACGCGTTGGAGCGGACAAATGGACAATTCCGAAAAAATCGCCGATTTGCTGACCGAGATTCGTGATCTGCTTCGCGAGGGGAGACAATCGCAAGTCGAAGCTCTCGAATTTCTTCGCGCCAACGCCGAGAGAACGAAGTCGGTGGTGGACCGGTCAGTGGCGCTTCAGGATCTCTCCGTTCAGCGCCAGAAGAAAGTCCTGATCATCGTCATACCGCTCATCGTCGTTTGCCTGGGTGCCATTGGATACCTCCTTCTCAAGTTATAGGCGCACGGCCGAGTCGCGCGCGCTTCCATGCCGAACTGGGCGCTCCTGATCGTTCGATTCTCGCTCGCCGCGGCCGGGGCGGGCGCGCTCGCATGGATCGCGTTGAAGGCGGGCGGGCGCGAATGGATGTTCATCTCGTTCATCCTGAGCGCGCCATTCGTCGCAGCGCTGGTCGCGAAGCCGCTCATCGAGGGAACCGCCGAAGGCATGCGTTGGATGAGGCAGCGCTCGGACAAGGAGTGGGAGGGCAACTACTACGAGTTCAGCGGCGTGCAGGTGCGCATCTTCGAGCATGCCGACCTGCTGTGGTTCTGCGTGGCCGACGTCATCCGCGCGGTCGGAAAGGGCAAGGGCGTCGATGACCTCGCGAACACCTATTCGACCGGCGGCAGGATCGTGCCGGGCACCAAGCTGCTGAGCCTCAGCCTCGCGGGACTCGAGAAGAACCTGGGGGAGGGCGCGACGCAGGACGCGCTTCGGTTTCTCGTTTGGGCACGGCGCGATGTGGTGACGCCGTGGGAGCGCAAGAGGAGCGGGACGATGATTCCGCGCTGATGCGTCAGCGCTGGGGACGGCGGATGTCGCCGAAGCGAGGCACGAAGATCCCGGTCTTGCGATCCTCGAGAAAGTGCTCGAGCGTGCGCTTCACCATCGCGAAGGCGAGCTGGTCCCACGGAATTTCGTCGGCGGTGAGGAGCTTCACCTCGAGGCTCTCGATGCCGGGAGAGACATCGGGATCGAGCAGCTTCGCGCGGAACATCATGTACACCTGGCTGATGTGCGGGATCGAGTAGACGGTGTAGAGGTCCTCGATCTCCACGCGCGCGTTGGCCTCCTCGAGCGCTTCACGCGCCGCGCCTTCGGAGGCCGATTCGTTGTTTTCCATGAAGCCCGCGGGCAATGTCCACAGCCCATGGCGCGGCTCGATCGCGCGCTTGCACATGAGGATGCGATCGCCCCATGTCGGCAGGCATCCGACCACGATCTTGGGATTGACGTAATGCACGATGCCGCACGCGTCGCAGACCGCGCGAACGAGGGAATCGCCTTCGGGTATGCGGTGGGTGATGGCCGCGCCGCAGGAATTGCAGAATTTGATCAAGGGCTTGCGGAAAATGTCAGGTGAAACGCGGCGGGGAGCCTCGGACCGTCCAGCGCCATGCTATCATAACTACCTGAAAACACAGCATAACTAAGCCACGAATGACTCGATTCCTGGTTGTTTTTCTCGCGGCCGCGGCATCGCTTGCCAGCGCCGCCTCCACGCTTGAAATGCCCTCGCGCCCGGCACAATCCGGCGTTGCGATGGCGAACACCTTCCACGCACCGCGCCTTGCGCCAGTCGACGCGGTCGCGCTCGCCGCGCCCGCAGAGAAAGCGCTTTCCGCCGCCGAAGAAGAGCCGGGCGGGCGCATTCGGATCGCCACGGTGCGCTCGCTCCCGAAAGCCGCGAGCGTCGATGCATGGACCCAAGTCTCCGGTGGCTTCGTCGCACGGCTGCGCGCCGCGTCCGATGAAGCGCTCGGCCTGCGCGTGCGGCTCGATCTCGCGAGCGTACCCGGCGCGATGGAAGTGCGCGTGCAAGGCAACGATGGGCGCATCGAGGCGATGCCGTTTGACCCGACGCTCGGGCCCGAGGCATGGACACCCTGGACCGAAGGACCGGTGCAGGTGATCGAGATCTTCAGCGCGGTATTGCCGTCCGCCGCCGCGGTCCGGATCGGCGCGGTGTTGCACTTCACCGATTCGCCTTTCACCAAGGCCGCGGGAACGTGCACGCTCCCGACCATGTGCGCGCCCGCCGATGCCTCGCTCGCCTCGGGCGTGGCCGCGGCGATCGGCGAGCGCAAGAAATCGGTGATGCGGATCAGCTTCGTCGACGGGGGCTCCGGCTTCCTCTGCAGCGGCACGCTCATCAACACCGAGAAATTTCCCGCCGCGTACCTGCTTACCGCGAGCCATTGCATCAACAATGTTGCCGCTGCGACGTCGGTGACGACGATGTGGTTCTACGAATCGACCGCGTGCGATGGCACCGTGGTGAGCCCCGCCAGCGTGCAGGTCGCGGGCGGCTCGCAACTCGTGTTCAACAACGCCAACGTCGATTCCACGCTGCTCCTCATGAACAGTCCGGCGCCGGCGGGCGCAGTCTACTCGGGGTGGAATGCGGCGCGCCTCGCATCGGGAGATGCGATCGTGAGCATCAGCCATCCCAAAG
>JANPHA010000184.1:0-18380 GCA_031424255.1 Burkholderiales bacterium
GCAGGACGACGCCGGCAAGATCACCGACGACACGCGCATCCGCGCCTCCTTGCCGGGGATCCGGCAAGCACTCGACAGCGGCGCGGCGGTGATGGTGGCGTCCCATCTCGGGCGTCCCACCGAGGGCCAGTTCTCGGAAGCCGATTCGCTGGCGCCGGTGGCCGCGCGCCTGGGCGAGCTGCTCGGCCGCAACGTCCCCCTGAAGCGCGACTGGCTGGGCGGCGTCGACGTGAAACCCGGCGAAGTGGTCCTGCTGGAGAACGTGCGCTTCAACAAGGGCGAGAAGAAGAACGACGACGCGCTCGCGGCGAAGATGGCCGCGCTCGCCGACGTGTACGTGAACGATGCGTTCGGCACCGCGCACCGCGCCGAGGCCAGCACCCACGGCATCGCCAGGCACGCGAAGGTGGCGGCGGCCGGCCCGCTGCTCTCCGCAGAGCTCGAGGCCCTCGGGCGCGCGCACGCGAGCCCGAAGCGGCCGCTCGCGGCGATCGTCGCCGGCTCCAAAGTTTCCACCAAGCTCACGATCCTCAAGTCGCTCTCGGAACGGGTCGACCTGCTGATCACCGGCGGCGGCATCGCCAACACGTTCATGCTCGCGGCGGGCCTGCCGATCGGCAAGTCGCTGTGCGAGCCCGACCTCGCCCCCGAGGCCAAGGAGATCCTGGTGATGATGGAAGCGCGCGGCGCGAAAGTGCCACTGCCCACCGACGTCGTGGTCGCGAAGGCATTCGCGGCCGACTCGCCGGCCACCGTGAAGAAAGCCCGCGAGGTCGACGAAGACGACCTGATCCTCGACATCGGCCCCGACACCGCGAAGCGCTACGGCGACATCCTCGCCACGGCGGGCACCATCGTCTGGAACGGCCCGGTCGGCGTGTTCGAGTTCGAAGCGTTCGGCGGCGGCACCCAGGCGGTCGCCGAAGCGATCGCCGCGTCAAAGGCTTTTTCCATCGCCGGCGGCGGCGACACGCTCGCGGCCATCGCCAAGTACGGCGTCACCGACAAGATCGGGTACATCTCCACCGGCGGGGGCGCGTTCCTCGAGTTCCTCGAGGGCAAGCGGCTGCCGGCGGTCGAAATCCTCGAACAACGCGCCCAGGGCGCATGAAAGCCGATATGCAACGCAGCACCAAGATCGTCGCCACCCTCGGCCCGTCGTCGAGCGACGCGGCCGTGCTCGAGCGGATGTTCCTCGCCGGCGTGGACGTCGTGCGACTCAACTTTTCCCACGGCAGCGCCGAGGACCACATCAAGCGCGCCGAGCTCGTGCGCGAGACCTGCCGCAAGGTCGGCCGCGCGGTCGGCATCATGGCCGACCTGCAGGGCCCGAAGATTCGCGTGGGCAGGTTCAAGGACGGCCGCATCACGTTGAAGGCCCGCGACCCGTTCATCCTCGACGCCGACTGCGAGATGGGCGACCAGACGCGCGTGGGCCTCGACTACAAGGAGCTGCCGCGCGACGTGAAGCCCGGCGACGCGTTGTTGCTGGACGACGGCAAGATCGTGCTCGACGTCGTGGACGTGCGCGGCAACGAGATCCACACCGTCACGCGCCATGGCGGCGTGCTCTCCAACAACAAGGGCATCAACCGGCAGGGCGGAGGGCTCACCGCGCCGGCGTTGACGCCCAAGGACATCGACGACATCCGCACCGCCGCGCAGATCAAGGTGGACTACCTCGCGGTGTCATTCCCGAAGAGCGGCGCCGACATGTACATGGCCCGCGAGCTGCTGCGCGCTGCCGGCGGCCGCGCGATGCTGATCGCGAAGATCGAGCGCGCCGAGGCGATCCCCGCGTTGACCGACATCATGCAGGCGTGCGACGGCATCATGGTGGCGCGCGGCGATCTCGCCGTGGAGGTGGGAGATGCCACCGTGCCGGCGCTGCAGAAACGCATGATCCGCGAGGCGCGCCAGTTGAACAAGCTCACGATCACCGCGACCCAGATGATGGAGTCGATGATCTCGAGCCCGGTGCCCACGCGCGCCGAAGTCTCCGACGTGGCCAACGCGGTGCTCGACGGCACCGACGCGGTCATGCTCTCGGCGGAATCGGCCTCGGGCTCGTACCCGGTGGAGACGATCGCGGCGATGAACCGCATCTGCCTCGAGGCGGAGAAATCCCAGGCGGTGACGCTCGAGAGCGAGTTCCTGAACCGCGTCTTCCAGCGCGTCGACCAGTCGATCGCGATGGCGGCTCTCTTCACCGCCTATCACCTGAAAGTGAAGGCGATCGCCTCGCTCACCGAATCGGGCTCGACCGCGCTGTGGATGTCGCGCCTGAATTGCGGCGTGCCGATCTACGCGCTCACCGCGCAAACCGAGACGCGCTACCGCTGCACGCTCTTCCGCGACGTCTACCCGCTGATGGTGAGGTACGTCGGCCACGACCGCGAGGAGCTGCTCGCCGAGGCCGAGGCGGTGCTGGTGGCCAACGGCGTCGTCACCGCGGGCGACATCATCGTGCTCACGATCGGCGAGCCGATCGGCAAGTCCGGCGGCACCAACACGATGAAGATCGTGAAGGTCGGCGAGCAACGCCGCGCGTGAGCTAAAATCGCGGGTTCGACGACTCGTTCAACCCGGGTGCGCCGCACCGCGCGCCCGACTCCCGAGGAAACCATGGATACCAAGCTGATGACCGAGACCGCCCGCGCCATGGTCGCGCCGGGCAAGGGACTGCTCGCCGCCGACGAAAGCGCCGGCACCTGCAAGAAGCGCTTCGACTCGGTGAACGTCGAGTGCAACGAGGAGAACCGCCGCGACTACCGCGAGATGCTGTTCGCGACACCCGGCATCGGCGACTTCGTGAGCGGGGTGATCCTGTTCGACGAGACGCTGCGCCAGAAGACGAAGGCGGGCCAGCCGATCGCGGAATTCCTGAAGAAGAACGGCATCATCCCCGGCATCAAGGTCGATGCGGGCGCCCACGACATGGCGCTGCATCCGGGCGAGAAAGCGACCGAGGGCCTCGACAAGCTCGCCGAGCGCATGCAGGAATACTTCAAGCTCGGAGCCCGCTTCGCGAAATGGCGCGCCGTGATCACCATCGGCGAGGGGATTCCGACACAGGCCTGCCTCGACGCGAACGCCCATGCGCTCGCGCGCTACTCGGCCATCTGCCAGGAAGCCTCGATCGTGCCGATCGTCGAGCCGGAAGTGCTGCTCGACGGCAACCACAGCGCCGAGCGCAGCGAAGAGGTCCACCTGCGCACGCTCGAAACGCTCTTCCACGAGCTCGCGACCCAGGACGTGTTGCTCGAGCACGTGATCCTCAAGGCGAGCATGGTGGTGTCGGGCAAGGAGAATGCGCGCCAGGCGCCGGTGCAGGAAGTCGCCGAGCGCACGCTGCGCGTCCTCAAGCGCACCGTGCCGGCGGCCCTGCCGGGTGTCGTGTTCCTCTCCGGCGGGCAGACCGACGAGAACGCCACCGCGCACCTCGACGCGATGAACCGCATGGGCGCGCCGTGGCCGCTCACCTTCAGCTACAGCCGCGCTTTGCAGGCGGTCGCGCTGAAGGCGTGGCGCGGGCAGGCGAGCAACGTGGGCGCTGCGCAGCGCGCGTTCCACCATCGAGCGCGGATGAACAGCCTCGCCGCGCTCGGCAAGTGGAGCGCGGAGCAGGACAAGAAGGCGGCGTAGCGTTGTACGAATCCTCGATCGCGTCGCTCGCCCTGCTCGGCCGCGGCAAGGTGCGCGACATCTACGCGGTCGGCGACGACAAGCTGCTGCTGGTCGCCACGGATCGGCTGTCCGCCTACGACGTGATCCTGCCCACGCCGATCCCGGAAAAGGGCCGCGTGCTGACCGAGCTCGCCAACTTCTGGTTCGCGCGGCTGGCGAAGATCATCCCCAACCAGCTGACCGGGATCGATCCCGAGACGGTGGTGGCGCCGGGCGAGCGCGATCAGGTGCGTGGCCGCGCGATCGTGGTGAAGCGCCTTGTGCCGCTGCCGATCGAGGCGGTGGTGCGCGGCTATCTCGAGGGCTCCGGATGGAAGGAGTATTCGCAAACCGGCACCGTGTGCGGGATCGCGCTGCCGCCGGGATTGAAGCGCGCGTCCCGGCTGCCGCAACCGATCTTCACGCCCGCGACCAAGGCCGAGGCCGGGCACCACGACGAGAACATCACATTCGACGAGACCGCGAAACGGATCGGGGAGGCGCGCGCGAAGGAGGTGCGCGACACCGCGATCGCGCTCTATCGCGCCGCCGCCGAGTATGCGCTCGAGCGCGGCATCATCATCGCCGACACCAAGTTCGAGTTCGGGCTCGACGCGGCCGGGCGCTTGCACTTGATCGATGAAGCGCTCACGCCCGACTCCTCGCGCTTCTGGCCGCTCGCGACCTGGCGCGAAGGCTCGAGCCCCGAGAGCTTCGACAAGCAATACGTGCGCAACTGGCTCGACTCGATCGGCTTCGACCGCAAGCCCCCGGCGCCGCCGATGCCCGCGGAGGTCGCGTTGAAGACCTCCGAGAAGTACCAGGAAGCGCTGAAGCGCCTGGCCGGATGAACCTCAATCCGCGCACGCTCACGCGCGACCTGCTCGCGTTCAACACGATCAACCCGCCGGGCATGGAGCGCGCGTGCGCACGCCACCTCGGCGTGCTGCTCGAAGGCGCCGGCTACCGTGTGGCCTATCACGAGTTCGCCGAGTCGCGCACCAGCCTGATCGCCGAAATCGGCGGCGCTGACGGCAAGGCGCCGATCTGCTTCACCGGCCACATCGACACCGTACCGCTCGGGGCGGCCAAGTGGACGCGCGACGCGTTCGCCGGCGAGACCGACGGGGACCGCGTCTATGGGCGTGGCTCCACCGACATGAAGAGCGGCATCGCGGCGTTCGTGATCGCGGCGATCGAGTTGGCTGCGCACCTCGCGCGCGGCCCGGGCGTGGTGCTGGTGATCACCGCGGGCGAGGAGATCGGCTGCGAGGGCGCGAAGTACCTCGCCGATCGCAAACTGCTCGGGCGCGCAGGCGCGATCGTGGTCGCGGAACCCACGTCCAACTATCCCTACGTGGGCCACAAGGGCCTCGCGTGGTTCGAGATCGAGACCGAAGGCGTGACCGCCCACGGCTCGATGCCCGAGGTCGGCGACAACGCGATCGTCAAGATGGCGCGCGTGATCGCAGACCTCGAGAATTTCCGCTTCCCGGTCGATTCCCACGCCGTGATGGGCAAGCCCACGCTCAACGTCGGCACGATCCGCGGCGGCCTCAACACCAACTCGGTGCCGGACGAGGCGCGCATCACGATCGACACGCGCACGGTGCCGGGCATCGACCACGTGCACCTCTGCCGCTCGCTCGAGGCACTCGTCGCCCCGCGCGGCGCGCACGTGCGCAAGATCGTCGACACGCCCTCGCTCTACACCGAGCCCTCGAACGCGTGGGTGCAGGAGGTCTTCGACATCTGCACGCCGTACCTCGAGGGCCGCCCCAGCGCGAAGACGATCACGTTCTCCACCGACGGCTCGGACCTGAAGCGCGGCTTCGGCGGCCCGCCGGCGGTGATCCTCGGGCCCGGCGAGCCGAAGCTCGCCCACCAGACCGACGAGTGGTGCTCGATGCGGCGCATCGACCAGTCGGTCGAGCTCTTCCGCACGCTGATGCAGCGGTGGTGCAACGCCTAGAAACTACACCGCGGTGGCGAGCTTCGCGCCCACGAGCAGCAGGAAGACGGCGAAGATGCGCCGCAGCGTCGGGCCCTTCAGGCGGTGCGCGAGGCGCGCGCCGTAGGGCGCGACGAGCACGCTGGTGAGCGAGATGCCGACGAACGCGGGAAGATAAACGAAGCCGAGGCTCCACTGCGGCAAGCCGGGCACGTTCCATCCCGCGACCGCGTAGCCGATCGCGCCGGCGATCGATACCGGGAACCCGAGTGCGGCGACGGTGCCGATCGCGCCGTGGGTGTTCATGTTGCACCAGGTGAGGAACGGCACGCCGACCGCGGCGGCGCCGCCGCCGAAAAGACTCGAGCAGATGCCGATGAAGACCGCCATCGCCGTCATTCCCGCGCGGCCCGGCAGCTCGCGGTGCGCCTTGGGGCGCACGTTGAACACGAGCTGCGCGATGATGAGCGCCATGAACCCGAGGAAGAAGTACTTGAGGAACGCGGTGTTCACGAAGCGCGCGAAGATGGCACCCAGGATCACGCCGGCAAGCAGCCCCGGGATCATCGCCTTCACCACCGCCCAGTCGACCGCGCCGTGGCGGTGGTGCGCCCGGAAGCTCGCCCACGATCCGGAGATGATCGCCGCGAGCGAGGTGCCGATCGCCATGTGCATCACGAAGTCGGGCGGAAAGCCATGGGCGCGGAACATGAGCGCCAGCGACGAGACGATGATCGTGCCGCCGCCGATCCCGAGCAACCCTGCGAAAAATCCGACCGCCGCGCCGATCGCCAGGTAGGCGCCCAGCTCACCCATCGAGCTTCTTCAGGATGAACTTCCATTCGGCCTCGGTCACCGGCGTGATCGAGAGGCGATTGCCGCGCCGCAGCGTCATCATGTCCGCGAGCTGCTTGTAGCCGCGCATTTCCTCCAGCGGCATCAGGCGCGTCTTCTTCACCAGCTCCACGTCCACCAGCATCCAGCGCGGCTCCTCGCGCTTCGCCTTCGGGTCGTAGTACGGGCTCTTGCGATCGAACTGCGACGCGTCGGGATAGGCGGTGCTCGAGACGCGCGCGAGGCCGGCGATGCCCGGCACCTCGCAGCTCGAATGGTAGAAGAGCACGTCGTCGCCGACCTTCATCGCGTCGCGCATGAAGTTGCGCGCGGTGTAGTTGCGCACGCCGAACCAGGGTGTGGACTTGCGCGGCGCCGCGACGAGATCGTCGATCGAGAACTCGTCGGGTTCCGACTTCATCAGCCAATGTGAGCTCACAGCGGGCAACCCATTTTGTCGAGAGCCGGTTTTCGCTGTGGTGTTCGTCCGGGCCGCACCTCGAACCATGGGTTCAAGGCGGTCGCCGACCAAGCGCCGCAGGTAAGTCCGCGTGGGACTCGCACAATAGCGCTTCGAGCCAGCAACCTAGTTACCGCTATCGGTCAAAGGATGTAAGCCCGGACGAACACCGCAGCAAACCCCAGCTCGAAACGGAACGCGATCCTCGATCCGCTAGAAGAGGTTGTCCTGATCGGCGGCAAGCGCCGAATCGACGGTCTCCTGCATTGAGACGATTCTACGCCGAATCGCCTCGGCGCCGATACCCGCCGCGCCGCCTTTTCCGCTGTTCGCCATGTACTCGTGCGCGATGTTGAGCGCCGCCATGATCGCGATGCGCTCGTTGCCGGTCACCCGGCCCGTATCGCGGACTTCCTTCATCTTGCGGTTCAGGTAATCCACGGACGCCATCAGCTGCTTCTCTTCGCCCTCGGGACAACCGACGCGGAACTCGCGTCCCAGCAGGCTGATCGAAACGCCCTTCTCGCGCGTCTTTTCCTCGGCGCTCATGACTCGGTCTCCGGAATCTGCTTGAGCAACGCCTCGATCCGCGTCTTCGCGGCGGCCAGCTTCTCGGCGAGGCGGGAATTCTCGTCGGTGCGCGCCGCGACCTGCTGGCGCAGCTCGCGGTTCTCGTCGCGCAGCACGGCCAGGCGCTGCGCCAGCTGCGCGAGCGTCTCCTCGAGGCGTGAGAGTTCCGGATCCATGCCATCAACCCTATTGGAAATCCCATGCCCCGTCAATGCGTAAGCTGCGATTTTGAAAGTCGTTTCGAGCGCATTTGCGGCGCCTGTCGTATGATGCCCGGGATCGAAGGATCAATCTCATGAAGCCGCTGCCGTTCGCGGGGCTGATCGGCCTCGCCGCGCTGGGCGCCCACGCCCAGGCGCCCTCCGCATTTCCCCGTGCCGGCACCGAATCGATCGTGGTCACCGCCACGCGCGGGCTGCAACCGGTTGCGTCCCTGCGCGACACCGTGGTGATCACGCGCGACGAGATCGAGAGCTCGGGCGCCCTGTCGCTCGGCGAGGTGCTGCAGCGGCGCGCGGGGGTCGAGCTGCGCGCCACCGGCGGTCCCGGGCAGCCCCAGGGCATCTTCATCCGCGGGGCGGGCGCCGCCCAGACGCTGGTGCTGGTCGACGGATTGCGCGTCGGATCGGCCACCGCGGGCACCACGTCGATCGAGAGCATCCCGCTCGACATGATCGAGCGCATCGAGGTGGTGAAGGGCCCGATGTCGAGCCTCTATGGCACCGACGCGGGCGGCGGCGTGATCCAGATCTTCACGCGCGCGAAGCCGGTGCCGTATCTCTTCGCCGCGGCGGGCTACGGCAACCACAACGACATGCGCGCCTCCACGGGCCTGTCGACCGCGGACGACAAGACGACCTTCTCGATCTCGATGGGCGCGCGCAAGGTCGAGGCGCCCAGTGCCACCAATGCGCGCGCCGGCTTCAGCTACGACCCCGACCGCGATCCGCATGAGAACGCCTTCGCGACACTCAAAGCCTCGCACCGCTACTGGCAGGGCGAGACGCTGTCGCTGGAAGCCTTCGGATCGCGCACGCGCACGAGCTTCGACGCGGGAATCCCGCCCGCCGGAGTCGACGATCGCAACAGCCAGACGATCGCGGGCGTGCGTTTCACCTCGTCCAACAGCTTCACGAGCTGGTGGGCGAGCCGGCTGGTCGCCGGTTTCGGCGTCGACAAGCTCGCGTTCAAGGGCCAGTTCCCCGCGATCTTCGAGACGAGGCAGGATCAGGGCTCGTGGATCAACGAGTTCTCGACCGAGGGCGGGACGGCCATCCTCGGCCTCGAGACCGTGCGCCAGACGCTGCAACCCGATCGGACGTTCGATCCGTCCACGGGCACGGAAACCGTCCTCTTCACGCAAAACCGCCGCAACACCAACTCCGGCTTCGTCTCGCTGAACGAGGACATCCAGGGCCAGCGCCTCGAGGCGAGCGCGCGGCGCGACGAGGACCGGCAGTTCGGCAAGCGCACCACCGGCAGCGTGAGCTACGGCGTCGAATGGCCGGGGTTCGCGCGCCTCGCCGGCACCTACGCGCGCGGCTTTCGAGCGCCGACCTTCAACGACCTGTACGGCCCGGCCTTTCCCGGCTTCTACACGCCGAATCCGGACCTGAAGCCCGAGCGCAGCGTGAGCCGCGAGATCTCGCTTCGCAGCCTCGCCGCCGCGGGCACGCAATGGAGCTTCACCGCGTTCGACAACCGCCTCGAGGACCTGATCGTCTTCAGCCCCGCGCAGGCCACCGTGCTCAACGTGGCGAGCGCGCGCATCCGCGGCCTCGAGGCGATGATCGACGCGAGCTGGATGGGCACGCGCTTTCGCGCAAACCTCACGATCCAGCGCCCGAAGGACGAGGACACCGGCAAGAGATTGCAGAACCGCGCCGGGCGCTTCGGCACGCTCGAGGCGACGCGCGCGTTCGGCAAATTCACGCTGGGCGTGTCGATGTTCGCGAGCGCGGAGCGCTTCGATTCGACCACCGAGGCGTCCGCGAGCAGGCTCGGCGGCTACGCGATCTTCGATGCGCGCCTGCGCTACGCGATCGACAAGAACTGGACGGCCGATCTCACCGCGACCAACCTCTTCGACCGGCGCTACGAGAGCGCGCTCGGCTATGACGCCCCGCGCCGCGGCGTCTTCCTCAACCTGCGGTTCGAATCCTACTGACGGGCTTCACGCGCGCACATAGTGCCCGCGGGAGGCGAAGCTCGCGCCGAACTTCGCCTCGCGCTTCGCATCGTGCTGCAGCAGGCCCGGGGCCTCGGCGAGATATTCGGCGATGGCTTCCATGGGCCCCGGCCCGTGCTCGGGGCGCACCGGGTGGCCGTTGACGATCGTGTCCTCGACCACGAGGTAGTCGCCCGCCTTCAGGCGCGGCACCCATGCGCGCAGCTCGCGCAGCACGTGGTCGCGGGCGTGGTCGGAATCGAGGATCAGGAAGAGCGGCCCGCGGCTCGCGGGAAGCAGGGCCAGCGCCACCTCCACCATCGAGGGCGCCGCGCTGTCGCCGGTGAGGAAACGGATGGCCTCGTGCGCGGGAATCTGGCGCGACGCCGCATCCACGTCGATCGACACGACCGGCCCGGGGGCGCCGCGCGCCGCGAGCGTCTCGGCGAAGAACAGGGCGGACCCGCCATGGCGCGTGCCGGTCTCGATCACGTGGTCGATGCGCCGCTCGAAGACGATCTCCTGGTAGTTCCAGATGTCGCTCGGCAGCTTCAACGTGCGGATGCCATGCCAGGTCATGCCCTTCCAGACGTTGGCCTCGTGGAACCAGCGCACGTAGGCTTCGCCCTCGGGAGACATGTTGAGGTCGTCGAACGGTTGCTTCGTCACGGCTTGATTCCCACGATGCGCATGTCGCGCGGCTCGCGCAGCTTGAACTGCGCGGGCTCCTGGCGCACGTCCTTCAACCCCACCTCGGCGAGCAGCGCCTTGAGCGAATCGGGCGTGTAGCCCCAGCGATGGATCATCAGCGGGTCCTTCCACGACGGATCGCCGTAGAACACCCACATCGTGCGCTGGCCGTTCTGGTCCTCGCGCGAGAACTGCGCGGGATTCTCGAGGAAGGTCTGGCAGGCGCTCTGGATGTTGGGGCACTCGACGATCATCCGCCCGCCGGGCTTCAACACCCGGAGCCATTCGCGCAGGACGTCGCGGATCTCCCAGCGCCAGAAATGCTCGACCACGTGCACCGACATCACCTCGTCGGCGCAAGCGTCCTCGAAGGGCGTGAGCTGGTGCAGGTCGCACACCACGTCGGGGCGCATGCCGGCGCGCGACTCGACCACATCCACGTTCACGTAGCCCGCAAGGATCTTGTCGCCGCAGCCGAGGTTCAGGCGCACCGGCCGCGGCTGCGTATCGCCGAGGACGCCCGCCCATTGCCGGCCGCATTCGAGCGCCGAGTGCACGCGCGCGATCCGGCGCTGCGCCTCGCGAAGCTGCTCCTCGACGCGCGCCGGGTCCGCGAGTGCGGCCATCACCGCCTGCTCGAGGCCCACGCCGACCGGGACGATATCGGCGAACGGCTGGTACGAGGGCACGGGATCGGCGACGACGAGGCGCCCGGCCCAGATCGACTCGACCAGGCGATTCGGGCTCTTCACAGCCTTCTCGGCGTTGTCGATCACCGGGATCCAGACGAGATCGCACTGTTCGAGCGCCTTCGCGGTCGCTTCCGGCGACCACGGCACGAACCGGGCGCGCACCCGCCCGCCGCTCGCGGCTTCGAGGTCGCGCACCAGCTGCTGCGCGGGCGCGATCGGCTCGGAGACGACGCTGAGCTCGATCGGCATGCGTGCCGCGAGCGCGTAGAGATCCTTCTCGCGCGCCACCATGCCGGTGAGGTTCGACGGATGCCCGAACCACGCGATGCGCAGCGCCGGCAGCCGCGGCGAGAATTCCGGCGTGCCGCGCACGCCTTCCACCGGATCGACGATGACCTGCGCCACGCGAGAGGTCTTGGCGCGGATCACCACGGCCAGCGCGGGAGTGGAAGCGGTCGCGACGTCGGCGAGCTCGAGCATGCGGCGCAGGTGGGGCCCCAGCTCGGGATGATCGAGATGGTCGTCGCACGAATCGACGATCACTTTCACGCCGCGCGAGCGCATCGCGGCCGCGAGCGCTTCGTTCACGCCCGACGCGGTGAAGCTCTTGGAGAAGACGATCGCGTCGCAGGCGGCGTTCTTCACCGCGTCCGGAAGCGCCGCTCCCGGGGGCAGGGACACGAGCTGCACGGAGTGGCCGAGGCGCGAGAGCTGCTGCGCGGGAATGAGGACGCGGTAACGCGTCGATGCGAAGTCGGAGGTCAGGCCGGCGGGCCCCTGGCGCAAGCCCGCCATCGTCACGAAAAGGATGTTCACCGCGCGCATTATAAAATACCGTGCTCCATGGCCATCGAAGCGCAGTACCTGGGCCTGCTCAAGCAGGCGATCGATCGCGCGCGCGCTACGAAGGGCGAGCTGCGCGCGCTGCTGCTCGCCTACCCCGACCTGCTGGTGCCGCGCGCCGCGCTCGCGCGCCTGCTCGGCGAGGACCTGGTCGCCGCGCTTCCCGCGCGTGCCGATTCCGCGGCGACCTGGAAATACCATGGCCTCGACGGCGTCGGGGACCCGATATTCGACAGCGTGGCGTTGCTGCGCAGCCTCGGGGTCGAGTCCGTGGTGGTCGATGTGGCCGCCCACAGGGGCCTGGAGCGCGTCGTGGACCTGAACCAGCCCCTGCCCCCTGATCTTGCGCGCGCGTTCGACCTGGTGGTCGATACGGGCACCTGCGAGCACTGTTTCAACGTGGCCCAGGCGTTCGTGAACGCCTGCGAGGCGCTGTGCGCCGGCGGCACCCTGGTGCACGCGGCGCCGCTCACGCGCGTGAACCACGGTTTCTGGAGCTTCAACCCGACGATCTACCCCGATTTCTTCGAGGCGAACGGCTTCGAGCTGCAGGTGATGACCGGCGTGGCCGGCTCGCTCGGCGCGGGCTTCACGTTCTTCCCCGTGGAGGCGTTCCAGCGTTTCCAGCCGCCGCCCGATGCGGCCCTCTACGTGGTCGCGCGGCGCCGCGAGGTCGTGCCGCTCCGATGGCCGGTGCAGCGCAAGTACCAGGGCATGATCCGGTGAGCGCGCCGCTCGGCGATCTCGGCGTGCGCGGCGCGGCCCTGATGCGGCTGCCGGCGATCTCCGAGGCGCGCGGGCACCTCACGTTCGGCGAGCTCGGCAAGGGCTTGCCGTTCGCCCCGCGGCGCTTCTTCGTGATCTCGGAAGTGCCGCGCGAGGACATCCGCGGCGAGCATGCGCATCGCGAGCTGCACCAGTTCCTGCTGTGCCTCGCGGGGTCGGTGGTGGTCGATGTCGACGACGGCGAATCGCGCGCGACCGTGGTCCTCGACTCCCCCGAGGTCGGGCTGCACCTGGCACCGATGGTCTGGGCGAGCCAGCACAACTACTCGGCCGACGCGATCCTGCTGGTGCTCGCCTCCGCCGAATACGATCCCGGCGATTACATCCGCGAATACGACCGGTTCCTTGCCGAGAAGCGGCGCCGGTGAAGGTCCCGTTCCTCTCGCTCGCCCCGGTGTACAACGAGCTCGGGCCGCGCCTCGACGAAGCATTCCGGCGCGTGATGCGTTCCGGCTGGTTCGTGCTCGGCGAGGAAGTCGAGGCGTTCGAGCGCGAGTTCGCGCGGTTCTGCGGCGTGGCCCAGTGCGTCGGCGTGGGCAACGGCCTCGATGCGCTCACACTCGTGCTGCGCGCCTGGGGCATCGGGCCGGGCGACGAGGTGATCGTGCCGGCCAACACCTACATCGCGACCTGGCTCGCGGCGAGCCATGTCGGAGCCACGCCGGTTCCGGTCGAGCCCGATGCGCGCACGTACAACATCGATCCGCAGCGCATCGAGGACGCGATCACGCCGCGCACGCGGGCAATCGTGCCGGTGCACCTGTACGGCCAGAGCGCCGACATGGCGCCGATTCGCGCGATCGCGCAACGCCGCGGCCTGCGCGTCCTGGAGGACGCCGCCCAGGCGCACGGCGCGCGCTATCGCGGCACGCGCGTGGGCTCGCTCGGCGATGCCGCCGCGTTCAGCTTCTATCCGGGCAAGAACCTGGGTGCCTTCGGGGATGCGGGCGCGATGGTCACGGACGACGTCGCGCTCGCCGAGCGCGTGCGCCGCCTGCGCAACTACGGCTCGACGGCGAAATACCACAACGAGGAGAAGGGCTTCAACTCGCGGCTGGACGCGCTGCAGGCCGCGCTGTTGCGCCCGCGCCTCGAAGTCCTCGATGCGTGGAACGAACGCCGCAGGCGCGTCGCCGAGCGTTACCTGCGCGCCCTCGCCGGGACTTCATTCGTCCTGCCGCAGGTGATGTCCGGCGCGGATCCGGTGTGGCATCTCTTCGTGATCCGCAGCCGGCAACGCGATCGCGTGCGCGATCGGCTCGCCGAACAGGGCGTCGGCACGCTGATCCACTATCCGGTGCCGCCCCACCTGCAGCCCGCGTACGCGGAGCTCGGCCTCGCGCGCGGAGCGCTTCCGGTGACGGAGGCGATCCACGACGAGGTGCTGAGCCTGCCGATGGGCCCCCACCTGCATGACGACGAGGTGGACTACGTGATCGCGCAGCTGCGCGCGGCCGACGCTCAGGGATCGAGCCGGTAGCGGCTGGCCTCGAGCTCGCGCGCCGGGTTGCCGGCCACCACGTGTCCCGCGGGCACATCGCGCAGCACCACGCTGCCCGCGCCCACCAGCGCCGAGTCGCCGATCCTCACCCGCGGCGCGATGGTCGAGCCGCCGCTCACGAACGCGTTGCGGCCGATGTCGATGTAGCCGAGCACCGTCACGGTGGCCGAGAGGGTCGCGAAATCGCCGATGCGCGTGTGGTGGTTCACGCTCGTGTTCTGCAGGATGATGACGTGATCGCCGACGATCGCCTCGGGACAGATCACGCTGCCGGCCAGGATCGAGGTGCCCGCGCCGATGCGCGCGCTCGCCGCGATCGTCGCGCGCGGGTGGATCACGCTCGCGAAGCGTTCGGCCGCAAGCCCGGTGCGCGCGATGATCTGCGGAATCTTCCGGAAGCTGTCGACGCTCGAGATGCCGTTCACGAAAGCGCAGCCGTCGAAGCGCGCGGCTTCCTCGATGCGGCCGATCACCTTGTGGCCGAGGAATGCGCGCCCCAGGTTGCCGGGAATGTCGTCGAGGATGCCCTCGATGCGCCAGCTCGCGGTCCCGGCGGCGTTCGCGGCCTCGATCGCATCGAGGATGCCAAGCGAGTTCCCGCCGGCGCCGAGGACGATGATCGACTTGTCGCTCATGCGATCGAGCGCAGCGTGTCGAAGAAGCGCTTCGAATAGCGCGCGATGCCGCGAATCTCGTCTTCGCAGAAGCGCCGCTCGCGGGAACGCCACGCCTCGCGGTACGCGGCATCGGTCACGAGGCGCGAAGCGAGCTCGACATACTCGCGCGCGTCGCGCGCGCACAGCAGCGGATATTCGTCGAGCATCTCGCGGCTCACTCGTCCGATCGCGCCGGCGCGGGCCGCCAGCTCGCTCCAGTATTGCATGCCGAACACGGTGTTCGCGTCCAGGTACGACAGCAGCGGCACGCCGGCGCCCATCGCCTGGTAGCCGGTGATGCCGCAACCGAGCGGAAAGGTCTCGAGGAAACCATCGAGCGCGGCGGCGTAGAGGGGCGTGTCGACCCAGCCGACGAAGTGGCAGCGCGAAGCCACGCCCTTGTCCCCGAAGAAACGCTCGATGCCCGGATGGCGTGCCTGGCCGGTCCACAGGTAGCCGCATTGCGGATGGCGGCGCAGGATCGCGGCCACGCTTTCGAGGAACGGCGCGCTCGCGATCTTCTCCTCGCGCGCGAGCGTGCCGAGCAGCACCGCCTCGGGAAAACGCGAGCGCAGCTCGCGCACGGCGGCCGGCGCGGGAGGGCGCGGATCGAGAGCCAGCGGCACGGGGCAGACGCTCCAGCGCTGGCCGTGGAACGTGCGCTCGCTCTCGGCCCACGAACCGTAGGTGATGTAGCCGTCGATCTCGGGCAGCCGCACCGGGTGGTAGCGCAGCGACCAGAACACCTGCGCGGGCGCCATGCCGAGCGCGAATGCGAAGGTGGCGGTGATCGGGATCGAGACCCACACCGCACAACCCACGCCATCCTGCGCCATGCGCTCGCGAATCCCGAGCAGGCGCGCGTAGTAATTGATCGGCGGCCCGGCTTTCGCGCCCGCTTCGGGAAAAGCCGCCACGTGCACGCCGAGCGCGGCGGCGCGCGCCATGAAATCCGCCTCGCATCTTTCGAGCACGTAGAGGCGCGGCTCGACCGCCGCGCGATCGCACGCCTCGATCAACCGGAAAAGCACCTCGGTGTGCCCGAGCATCACGCCGGCATGCAGGATGAAGCCGAGCGTGCGGCTCGACACGGGCGCGGGGGGTGCTTTCAGCGGGACGCGCATCTCGCGCCCCAGTTGCGCGAGCGGCTCGCGCCAGCGCGCGAACGCACTCTCGTAATGGTCCTCGTCCTCGACCGCCTTCACGAACGACTGGTAGATCGCATTTTCGACCGCGAGCGCGCCGCTCGCATCGCGGGCGCGGATGCAATCCAGCAGGATCTCGACGGCGCGGTCGAAGGCGCGTGCGGCCGCATCCGGGAGGCCCAGCCGGTGCGCGGCGCCGCCCAGCAGGCAGATCGCGGGAACGTTGTTCGGGGTCTCCCGCAACGCGCGGTCGAGCTCGGCGACGGTCGCGCGCGGATCCGGTGCCTGCGACATCAGGCCGCGGCGCGGCGCCGCGTTCCGAGCATGTTCACCATCAGGTACGGCAGGTATTTACGCTGGCGTTGTTCCTGCGGATCCTGCGAGGCCTTCACCATCAGCGCCATCTGGTTGTCGATGCCCGCGCCGTCGCCCGTGATCTCGATGAACTCGCCGCCCACCGAGGTCGAATAAAACAGCGCGGACCAGTCGAACTCGTCGAAGAGCGACACCACGCCGCGATGGGAGAAGCGGAAATAGTCGTCGGGATAGGCGTGGTAGCGCCACACCCACGGCACCGACATGTAGAGCTTGCCGCCGGGGCGCACGATCCGCGTCAGGTTCGCGGCGAAGAGCCAGGGCTTCTCGACGTGCTCGAGCACCGAGCAGCAGATGGCGAGCGCGAAGTGATTCTCCCGGAGCGGGCCCACGCTCCTGGTGAGGTCGGCGACCACGTCCACGCCCTTGCCTTCGGACATGTCGAGCCCCACGTATTCGGACCCCGCATAGAAATCGCGAAAGCTCGAGGTCGAGCCGTAGTCCTTGCTGCCGACCTCGAGCACCGGGCCGTCGGCCGCGGGCACCCAGTGGCGCAGGTAAGCGAGTTGGTTGGCGTCACCCATGGGAATCGACGCGAATTTTATCAGCTTGGCGTCCGTTATTTGCTATCTTTCGAGCGTGGTTCCCGACGCAATCAACCTTTCTTCGGTCCGCAGGATCCTGGTGGTGAAGCTGCGCCATCACGGCGACGTGCTGCTCACCTCGCCGGTGTTTCGCGTGCTGAAGGAACGCGCTCCCCACGTCGAGCTCGACGCGCTCGTCTATGCGGACACACGCGACATGCTGGCCGGGCATCCCGCGATCGCCACGATCCACGGCGTGGATCGCGCCTGGAAACGCCAGGGCTTCGCGGTGCAGGCGCGGCGCGAGGGCGACCTGTTGAAGGCGCTCGGGGCGCGCCACTACCAATTGATCGTGCACCTCACCGATCACTGGAGAGGCGCCTGGCTCGCGCAGGCGCTGCGCCCGCGTTGGTCGGTGGCGCCGGCGCGCGCGAGCCGCGTATGGAACTGGTGCTTCTCGCACCGCTACCCATTGCCGAAGCACACGCCGCGGCACGCGGTGGAAGCCAACCTCGATGCGTTGCGCCGCCTCGGCATCTATCCCGAGGAGGAAGAAAAGCCGCTGGTGCTGGTGCCGGGCGCCGAAGCCGAAGCGCGCGTCGACGGCCTGCTCGCCGCGGGAGGCGTCGCGGCAAAGTCCTTCATCCAGGTCCATCCGACTTCGCGGTGGCTGTTCAAGTCGTGGACCGAGCCGCGCAACGCCGAGCTGATTCGCCGCCTCGCGCGCGACGGCCACAGGATCGTCGTCACCGCGGCGCCCGATCCGAAGGAGCGCGCGATCATCGCGCGCATCCTCGCCGACGCGGCGGTGCCGGTGCTCGACCTCTCGGGACAGTTGAGCCTGCGCGAGATGGGCGCGCTGTCCGCGCGTGCGCGGCTCTTCTTCGGCGTCGACTCGGCGCCGATGCACATCGCCGCGGCCATGGGCACGCCGGTGGTGGCGCTCTTCGGCCCGAGCGGCGAGAAGGAATGGGGCCCGTGGCGCGTGCCCCACCGGGTCGTCGTGAGCGACCACCCGTGCCGCCCGTGCGGCAACGACGGCTGCGGCGGGGGGAAGGTGAGCGAATGCCTCACCCAGCTTCCCGTCGATCGCGTGCACTCGGCGATCAACGAGCTGCTCGCCACGCGGTGAGCGCGCCTTCGCCCCCGAAGCCGGCCGAGCTCGGGCCGCGCGTGGCGCTGGTGCGCAGCCGCTACGATCCCGCCGGCGGCGCCGAGCGCTTCGTGCAGAACGCGCTGGCCGCGCTGCGCTCCGAGGGCGCCTCGATCAGCATCGTCACGCGCCACTGGCCCGGCGACGACGGCTCGGCCGTCATCCTCGACCCGTTCCACCTCGGCAGCCTGTGGCGCGACTGGAGCTTCGCGCGCGCGGTCTGCGCCGAGCTTCCGCGGCGGCGCTTCGACCTGGTGCAATCGCATGAGCGCATCGCGTGTTGCGACGTGTACCGCGCGGGCGACGGCGTGCATGCGCAGTGGCTCGCCGAGCGCGCACGCGTGCAGGGTCCGGCGCGGCGGCTCGC
>JANPHA010000185.1:0-6549 GCA_031424255.1 Burkholderiales bacterium
ACGATCATGTAGCACATGATCTTGCCGCCGAGCGTCACGCCGAACGCCGTCACGTGGAACGCGCTCTGCGGCGGCACCACGAGGTTCAGGACCGGGAAGACGACGAACACGACGATCGCCGCGGCGAGGACGGCGATCCAGCCCTTCGGTCCGTAGAGGCGCGTGAACATCAGCTCTCCAGCGCCCTTCCGCGCACCGCGAAGAGCCCCTGCGGGCGCTTCTGGATGAAGATGATGATGAACACCAGCACCAGGATCTTGGCCATCACCGCGCCCTGCCAGTTCTCGAGCAGCTTGTTGGCGAACCCCAGGCCGAGCGCCGCGTACACGGTGCCGGCGAGCTGCCCCACGCCGCCGAGGACCACGACCAGGAACGAGTCGACGATATAGCCCTGCCCGAGGTCGGGTCCGACGTTGCCGATCTGGGAAAGCGCGCAGCCCGCGAGCCCGGCGAGCCCCGAGCCGAGGCCGAACGCCCACGTGTCGACGCGCGCGGTCGGCACGCCGACGCATGCGGCCATCGCGCGATTCTGCGTGACCCCGCGCACGAACAGGCCGAGGCGCGTGCGCGACAGCAGCAGCCACATCCCCGCCAGCACCGCGAGCGCGAACGCGATGATCACGATGCGGCTCCACGGCAGCACGACGCCGGTCAGCAACTCGACTCCGCCCGACATGAACGCGGGATTCTCGACCTGCACGTTCTGCGCGCCGAAGATCGTGCGCACGCCCTGGATCAGCATCAGGCTGATGCCCCAGGTGGCGAGCAGCGTTTCGAGCGGGCGGCCGTAGAGCCAGCGGATCACGCTGCGCTCGAGGCCCATGCCGACCAGCGCCGAGACCATGAACGCCGCCGGCACCGCGAACGCGAGGTACCAGTCGAAGGCGCCGGGGAAATGCGCGCGGAAGACGTTCTGCACCACGTAGGTGGCGTAGGCGCCGATCATGATGAGCTCGCCGTGCGCCATGTTGATCACGCCCATGAGGCCATAGGTGATGGCGAGCCCGAGGGCCGCGAGCAGCAGGATCGATCCCAGGCTGATCCCTGCGAACATCAGGCCCGCGAACTGGCCGCGCGCGAGCCGCGCCTCGACCGTCTTCAGGCTCTCGCGCGCCTGGCGCACGACGTCCTCGTCGGCCTCCGCGCCCGGCTCGAGCACCGAGAGCAGCAGCGTCTTGGTGTTCGGGTTGCCGGAATTGCCGAGCAGCTTCACCGCCGCGAGGCGCGTGGCCTTGTCGCCGCTCTTCAGCTCGAGCGCCGCGGCGATGTCCTCGAGCCTCGCCTTCAGCTCCGGATCGCTCTCTTTCGCGAGCGCCTTCCTCACCAGCGGCAGCATTGCGTGGTCCGCGCCTCCGGAGAGCTCCTTCAAAGCCGCGGCCCGCACGGCGCGATCCGGCGACGTGAGCTTCAATGCCGCGAGCGCGCCGTCGACCTCGCGGCGCAGCCGGTTGTTCACGATCACATCCTCGCGCGCCTCCGGCAGCGGAGTCACCGCGGCCCCGCTCGCCGCATCGCTCGCGGCGCCGTCGTGCACGATCAGCACCTGCTTGCCCGCGGTCTGCACCTCGCCGTCGACGAGCGCCTTCAACAGCGGCGTGGCGCGCTCGTCACCCGATGCGACCAGCTCCGCGACCGCGGCGACCTTGTCGTCGCTTTCGCCGAACGCGAGCTTCGACACGGTGGCGGGATCGAGGGCCGCCGATGCGGCGAGCGCGCAGAGCGCGAGCCAGGCGAGCAGGATCAAGCGCAAGGCATCTCCCTTTCAAACGACGGCGGCGCATCGCGCGCCGCCGTCACCACTTCATTTCATGCGGGGATCAGGACTTCTTCGCGGGGGTGGCTTCGGGCTCGTCCTTCTTCTTGTCGTTGCCGGGGATGTAGGGGCTCCACGGCTTCGCCTTGATCGGGCCGGGCGTCTTCCACACGACGTTGAACTGGCCATCCGCCGTCACTTCGCCGATGAATACCGGCTTGTGGAGATGATGGTTCTTCGCGTCCATCGTGGAGATGAATCCGCCCGGCGCCTTGAAGGTCTGCCCCGCCATCGCGGCGACGACCTTGTCGGTGTCGAAGCTCTTCGCCTTCTCGACCGCCTGCTTCCACATGTGCACGCCGATGTAAGTCGCCTCCATCGGGTCGTTGGTGAGCGGCTTGTCCTTGTGGCCGGCGATGTTCTTCGCCTTGGCGTAGGCCGCCCATTTCTTCTTGAACGCGTCGTTGGTCGGGTTCTTCACCGACATGAAGTAGTTCCACGCGGCGAGGTGCCCCACGAGCGGCTTGGTGTCGACGCCGCGCAGCTCCTCCTCGCCCACGGAGAACGCGACCACCGGGACGTCGGTCGCCTTCAGGCCCTGGTTGCCGAGCTCCTTGTAGAACGGCACGTTGGAGTCGCCGTTGATGGTGGAGATCACCGCCGTCTTGCCGCCGCCGGCGAACTTCTTCACGTCCGCCACGATCGTCTGGTAGTCGCTGTGGCCGAACGGCGTGTACTTCTCGTCGATGTCCTTCTCGTCCACGCCCTTGGACTTGAGGAACGCGCGCAGGATCTTGTTGGTGGTGCGCGGATAGACGTAGTCGGTGCCGAGCAGCACGAAGCGCTTGGCGCCGCCGCCTTCCTTGCTCATCAGGTACTCGACCGCGGGAATCGCCTGCTGGTTGGGCGCGGCACCCGTGTAGAACACATTCTTCGAGAGCTCCTCGCCTTCGTACTGCACCGGGTAGAAGAGCAGGCCGTTCAATTCCTCGAACACCGGCAGCACCGACTTGCGCGACACCGACGTCCAGCAGCCGAACACCACCGCGACCTTGTCCTGCGTGATCAGCTGGCGCGCCTTCTCGGCGAACAGCGGCCAGTTGGACGCCGGGTCCACGACCACCGCCTCGATCTGCCGGCCCATCACGCCGCCGCTCGCATTGATCTCATCGATGGCCATCAGGGCCACATCCTTCAGCACCGTCTCGCTGATCGCCATCGTCCCCGAAAGCGAATGCAGGATGCCGACCTTGACGGTCTTGTCCTGCGCGAGCGAATCGGCGGAGCCGAATCCCAACGTGAAAAGGGCCGCACCGAGTGCGAGCGCCTTGAATAGCGAGCGACGTTTCATGGATTTCCTTCCCCAGGAGAAATGGTTGATCTCGGCGCCCGCCATGGATCGAAGGGCGCTTCGGGGAAGATCAATAGCGAGGGTTGTGCCAGAAGCGGAATGCGCGCGGTAGGCGGTTGATCCGATTGCCTAAACGCGAGCGAGCGCGGATTGCCGCGGTGACAATCGGGCGCGCCATGCTTCGCGACGGTGCAAAGCAAAACGGCGCGCCCTGTTTTGGCGCGCCGCTGGCAATCGATCTGCGCCGAGCGCAGGGAAGTGAGAGGTCAGCCGGGGTGCAACGGGCTCGCCGCGAGCTTGCCCGGGTTCTTCTCGAGCCACTTGCGGATGCGATTCGCATCGCCCACGCGCGTGAGCTTGCCCCACGAGTCGAGGAGCACGATCACAATCGGCTGGTTGGCGATCATCGCCTGCATCACGAGGCACTTGCCCGCCTCGGAGATGTAGCCGGTCTTCGACAGGCCGATCTTCCAGTCGGAATTGCGCACCAACGCGTTGGTGTTCACGAACGAGAGCTTGCGTTTCGAGTCGGGCAGTTGCACGTTCACCGCGCCGGTGGTCGAGTATTCGCGAATCAGGTCGTAGCCCGAAGCCGCCGCCACCAGCTTGCCCAGGTCGGCGGGGCTGGAGACGTTGCCGGGCGAAAGGCCGGAAGAATCGACGTAGTGCGTTTGCGTGGCGCCGAGCGCACGCGCCTTCAAGTTCATCGCATCCACGAAAGCGGAAAATCCGCCGGGATAGTTGCGACCGAGCGCGGAAGCGGCTCGGTTGTCGCTCGCCATGAGCGCCAGGCGCATCAGGTCGTCGCGGCGGAAGTGGCTGCCGATCGGGAGGCGCGAGGACGAATTCTTGATCGTGTCGATGTCGCTTGTCGTGATCTCGATCGGCTCGTCGAGGGGCAGCTTGGCGTCGAGCACCACCATCGCCGTCATGATCTTCGTGATCGACGCGATCGGGCCGACGGTATCGGCGTTCTTCGAGAAGAGTGTCTGCCCGGTGGCGGGGTCGTACACCAGCACGCCGGAGGACTGCACGTTGGGATCACCATCCTTGGTGAATTCGGCGGCGGACACCTTCGCGACACGAGCCTTGGCGGGCTTGTCGTAGGCGCTGGCGCACAGCGGGAGCGCGGCCAGCAAAACGGCGGCAATCAGACGTGTCACGGAAGCCTTATTGATCATGTAGGCAGGCGCTTACCATAGCAAACAACGGTGGATCGTGACAACATCTGAAAGTTACAATCTAAACAATTGATTCTAATGGCGCATTCCGGCCCGAAAAAGCCCCATTCCGACACCCTGGCGGTCCACGCCGGCCAATCGCCCGATCCGGCCACCGGAGCCCGGGCCGTCCCGATCTACCAGACCGCTTCCTACGTCTTTCCCGACACCGACACCGCCGCGGCGCTCTTCAACATGGAGACGCCCGGCCATGTTTACTCGCGTCTTTCGAATCCCACTGTGGCGGTTTTCGAGGAGCGCATGGCCGCTTTGGAAGGGGGGGTGGGGGCCATCGCCACCGCGAGCGGCCAGGCGGCGCTGCACCTGGCCTTGGTCACCCTGATGGGCCAGGGGGGCCACGTGGTCGCCTCGGCGAGCCTCTACGGCGGCTCCCACAACCTGCTCGCCTACACCCTGCCACGCTTCGGAATCACTACCACCTTCGTTCCTTCCCGGGACCTGTCGTCCTGGAGGGCGGCGATCCGGCCCGAAACACGGCTTTTGTTTGGCGAGACCGTCGGAAACCCATCGATAGATGTTCTCGATATTCCGGCAATTTCGGCGATCTCCCGTGAAAATCGCATACCTTTCCTCGTGGATGCCACCGTCACCACACCTGTCCTCGGGCAGCCCCTCGAGCAGAGTGCCGACCTCGTGATGCACTCGGCGACCAAGTTCCTCTCCGGCCATGGCGTGGTGATTGGAGGCGTGCTCATCGACGGCGGCCGCTTCGATTGGACGGCGTCGGGCAAATTCCCGACGCTGACCGAGCCGTACGATGGTTTCCACGGCATGGTGTTCACCGAGGAGTCCACGACCTCGGCCTTCCTGCTGCGCGCGCGCCGCGAGGGCCTGCGCGACTTCGGCGCCTGCATGGCCCCGATGACCGCGTTCCAGATCCTGCAGGGCATCGAGACCCTGCCGCTGCGAATGGCGCGGCATGTCGAGAACACGGGCCGTATCATCGAATTCCTCGCGAGCCATGCGGCGGTCGAGAGGGTCCACCATCCGGCGCTCGCCTCGCATCCCGACCACGCGCTCTCGCAGCGGCTCTATCCACGCGGCTGCAGCGCGATCCTCGCCTTCGAGTTGAAGGGCGGGCGCGAGGCCGGGCGCAGGTTCATCGAGGCGCTGGCGCTCTTCTCCCACCTCGCCAACATCGGGGATGCGAAGTCGCTGGTGATCCACCCCGCGAGCACGACCCATTTCCGCATGGACGACGCGGCGCTCGCGGCTGCGGGCATCACGCCCGGCACGGTGCGCCTTTCGATCGGCCTCGAGCATCCCGGGGACCTGATCGACGACCTGGGCCGCGCCCTCTACGTCTCGCAGAAATGACGCAGTTCATCGTCCAGGGGTATCCCGCGTACGCCTATACGGGCGGCAAGGCCTTCGACCCGCGCCTTCCCGCGGTGGTGATGGTGCACGGCGCGGCGTTCGACCACAGCGTGTGGCAGTGGCAATCGCGCTACCTCGCGCATCACGGCTACGCGGTCCTCGCGGTCGACCTGCCCGCCCATGGCCGCAGCCCGGGCAACGCGCGAGCCTCGATCGAGGCGATGTCCGAGTGGCTCGCGGCGCTGATCGACGCGGCGGGCCTCGACAAGGTGGCGCTCGTCGGACACAGCATGGGTGCGCTCGTGGCCCTCGACACGGCGCTCAGGCATCCGGGGCGCGTCTCGAAGCTGGCCCTCATCGGAGCCGCGGTCCCGATGGCCGTGGGCGAAGCGTTCCTCGCCGCGGCGCGCGACGACTCCCCGGTGGCGTTCGACATGGAAATCGCGTGGGGACACGCGCGCAACGCGATGCTGTCGCAGAGCCCGGTGCCCGGCGCCGCATTGATGGGTGCCAGCCGCGCCCTCAACGGACGAGCGCGCGATGGCGTGCTGCACGCCGACCTCACCGCGTGCCACGCCTACCAGGCGCCGCTCGACAGGATCCGCGCGCTCGCCATCCCGACGCTGATCCTCGCGGGAAAACGCGACCAGATGACGCCGATGAAAGCGGGCCAGGCACTGGCCGCGGAAATCCCCGGCGCGCGCTTCGTGACGCTCGATGCCGGGCACTCGATGATGAGCGAGGCGCCGCGCGCGACGCTCGACGCGCTACGGCGCTTTCTCGCCTAGGGCAATTCGGGGGTGGGAGTCGCCCAAATACAATTGGGGGTGGTGGCCCCCGCGTTCGGGCGTGGGGGCGAGGTAAGGGGACAGGCGCCCCACAGACAC
>JANPHA010000186.1:0-1955 GCA_031424255.1 Burkholderiales bacterium
CGAGTTCGAGAATCCATTCCGCCGCATTGTCCAGAAAGTAGCGATCGTGAGTCACCGCGATCACGGTGCCGGGAAAGCGTTGCAGGAACTGCTCCAGCCATTCGACGCTCTCGGCGTCGAGATGGTTCGTCGGCTCGTCCAGCAGCAGCATGTCGGGCTGCTCGAGCAGCACGCGGCACAGCGCGACGCGGCGCTTCTCGCCGCCCGACAGCTTCGTCACGTCCGCATCATCCGGCGGGAGACGCAGCGCGTCCATCGCGATCTCGATCTTGTTGTCGAGGTTCCACAGGTCGAGCGTGTCGATGCGCTCCTGCACCCGCGCCTGCTCCGCCATCAGCTTGTCGAAGTCGGCATCCGGCTCGGCAAACGCGGCGCTGATCTCGTTGAAGCGGTCCAGGAGCCGTCGCTGTTCCGCGACGGCTTCCTCAACGTTTTCGCGGACGTTCTTGGTCGGATCGAGCTGCGGCTCCTGCGACAGGTAGCCGATCTTCGTCCCCTTCGCCGCCCACGCCTCGCCCTGAAAATCCTGGTCGACGCCGGCCATGATGCGCAGCAGGCTCGACTTGCCCGCGCCGTTGGCGCCGAGGACGCCGATCTTGGCGCCGGGATAGAATGAAAGCCAGATGTCGTCGAGGATGACCCGGGAGGGCGGAACGACCTTCCGCAGGGCCTTCATGACGTAGATGAACTGTGGAGCCATTCAAGCCTCGGCAAGATTGAGAACCATGGGCGCTACCCGAGCCCGGCGTACCCGCTGCCAGGGGTAAGTCAGGCCATCCTGTACCCAGCTGAGCCGCCGAATGGGTCTGGTGGGCACGCCCCCGCCGAAAAGTAATCGGGCGAACCATCACTCGACCGAGGGAGAACACGAAGGGCCGCGAGTGCTGCGTCTCGATTCTTGCGATGAGTGTCATCGCTCCCTCCCCCTTCCGCAGGTTCTCCGCCCCAGCTCGCGACTGTCATCGGGTCGTCGTCGGTATGGGTTCGAGCTCGATGACGGCCACGCAGGTGTGATGATGGACGAAGCAGGTCGCATGTGGAGCGGGGGGCCTGCCCAGGGGCCCGTCGAGGCGGTTACGTCCACGCGCGAGGGTGAGCGTGACCGGCTGCTCGCGGAGCTGGAGGTGGAGCGCGCACGGTTGTCCGCCGTGTTCCGGCGGGCGCCGGGCTTCCTGGCCGTATACCGCGGGCCAGACCACGTCTTCGACCGGGTCAACGACGCGTACTACCAGCTCGTGGGCCACGGCCGCGAGATCGTCGGCAGGCCGCTCCTCGACGCGCTGCCGGAGGTGCGCGGACAGGGGTTCGACGTCCTCCTCGACGGGGTGCTCGCGACGGGAGAGCCGTTCGTCGGCCGCGAGGTGCCGGTACAGCTCCAGCGCACGCCGGGCGCGCCGCTCGAGGCGCGGTTCGTGGACCTGGTCTACACGCCGCTCGTCGAGGGCGACGGCAGGCGCACCGGAGTCATCGCGCACGGCAGCGACGTGACCGAGCAGGTGGAAGGCCGACGGAAGGTCGAGCGCGTCCTGGCCGAGAGTGAATCCGCGCGGCAGGGGCTCGAGGCGGCGAACATTCAGCTCCAGGAACAGCAGCTCGAGCTGGAGCTCATCAACCAGCAGCTGCAGGACAGCGCGGCGGAGCTGGAGCAGCAGGCGCAGGAGCTCCAGGCCACGGCGTCCGAACTCACGCAGCGGACCGCGGAGTCCGAGGCGGCTCGGGTACGCGCCGAGGCAGAGCGCGCCCGGGCTGCGTCGATCCTCGAGGCAACCACGGACGCGTACTTCGCGCTCGATCACGAGTTCCGGATCGTGGCGGTGAACGCCGCCATGGAGCGCTCGACCGATCTCGCGCGCGATACGCTGCTCGGCCGCCTGTTCTGGGAGGTGTTCCCCGCCACCGTGGGGACGGCGTACGAGCGGCACTACCGCGCCGCCTCCACCGAGGGGAGGGCGGCG
>JANPHA010000187.1:0-2084 GCA_031424255.1 Burkholderiales bacterium
AGGAAGATCGAGCCGAAGAACCACAGCCACGAGATGCCCAGCAGCGAGTGGAACACCGCGCGGTCGCGCGCCGCGATGGCGAGGTTGCGCCAGGTCTCGGTGAACGGGTTCCAGTTGATCGCGAGCGCGGGATCCGGCGCGGGCGACAGCGGCACGAAGTGCGCGGCGATACGTCCCGCGATCGCGGTGGCCACGCAGGCGAATGCCACGTAGCTCGCGCCGCCCGCGGAGGACTTCACCAGGATGCCGCCCGCCATGGTGCCGGCGAGGATGGCGACGAAGGTCCCCATCTCCACCAGCCCGTTGCCGCCGGTGAGCTCCGTTTCTTCGAGGTGCTGCGGCAGGTAGGCGTACTTCACCGGCCCGAAGAGCGTCGAGTGCAGGCCCATGAAGAAGACGCATGCGTAGAGCGCCGTCGCGTTCGCGGCTACGAAGCCGAAGGCGGCGAGCGCCATCACCGCGATCTCGAAGCTCTTCACGAAGCGCATCAGGCGCCCCTTCTCGATCTTGTCGGCGAGCTGCCCCGAGGTCGCCGAGAAGAGGAGGAACGGCGCGATGAAGATCGCGCCGATGACGAACCCGGCCGTGGCCGGATCCACGCCGCCCCATTGCGCCGCGTGGTAGGTGGCCAGCAGCGTGAAGGAGAACTTGAAGAGGTTGTCGTTGGCCGCGCCGAGGAACTGCGTCCAGAAGAGCGGGCCGAAGCGCCGCTCGGAAAGGAGCCGGAACTGGCTCTCGCCCGACATCAGGAGTGCTCCCGGATGAAGGAGAGCACCGCACCCAGCGAGTCCTCGAGGAACGCGCGGTTGACCCAGAAGAACACTTCCTTGCCGACCTTCTCCGATTCGAGCACGCCGGACTCCTTGAGGATCTTCAGGTGGTGCGACACCGCGGAGCGCGACAGAGTCGACACGGCGGCGATCTGCCCCACGTTCAAGCGCTCGCCGCGCTCGAAGGTGAGGAGGATGCGCTGTCGATGCTCGTCGCCCAGTGCCGTGAAGGCGCGCGAGATGTTGCGCCATTCGCGCGGTATGGCCCGGAGGTAGTGGCGATTCATAACTATATTCTTAGTTATATCGTTATGTGTCGTCAACCCCTCACCGCCCCGCGCCGCCTCCCCGCCCGCCGTGATACACTGAAATGAACCAAAAAGAGGTTGTAGCTCAACCAGTTAGCCATGCTCGACGACATCCGCAAAGCCGCGCTCGAATACCATCGACTCCCGGTCCCCGGGAAGATCGAGGTCACCGCCACCAAGTCCCTGATCACGCAGCGTGACCTCGCGCTCGCCTATACGCCCGGCGTGGCCGCCGCGTGCGATGCGATCGTGGAGAACCCCAATAGCGCGCGCGAGCTCACGGTGCGCGGCAACCTGGTCGCGGTGGTCACCAACGGCACCGCGGTGCTGGGCCTGGGCAACATCGGCCCGCTCGCTTCCAAGCCGGTGATGGAAGGCAAGGCGGTGCTCTTCAAGAAGTTCGCCGGCATCAACGTCTTCGACATCGAGCTCGCGGAGCTGGACCCCGACAAGCTGGTCGACATCATCGCCGCGCTCGAGCCCACCTTCGGCGGCATCAACCTCGAGGACATCAAGGCGCCGGAGTGCTTCTACATCGAGAGGAAGCTGCGCGAGCGCATGAAGATCCCGGTGTTCCACGACGACCAGCACGGCACCGCGATCATCGTCGGCGCCGCGGTGAGGAACGGGCTGCGCGTGGTCGGCAAGGACATCGGGAGCGTGAAGCTGGTGGTGTCCGGGGCCGGCGCGGCCGCGCTCGCCTGCCTCGACATGCTGGTCGCCCTCGGCATGCGCATGGAGAACATCTGGGTCACGGACATCAAGGGCGTGGTGTACACGGGGCGCAAGGAAGAGATGGACGACAACAAGGCGCGCTACGCGAGGAAGACCGACGCGCGCAAGTTGGCCGACGTGATCGAGGGCGCCGACGTTTTCCTGGGCCTGTCGGCGGGCGGCGTGCTCAAGCCCGAGATGGTGCGGCAGATGGCGCGTGACCCGCTGATCTTTGCGATGGCCAACCCCACGCCCGAGATCGCGCCTGAAGATGCGCTGGCCGTGCGGCCCG
>JANPHA010000188.1:0-1511 GCA_031424255.1 Burkholderiales bacterium
ACGCATGAAGTGGAAGCCGTGCGGGTCGAAGCACCGCACGAAGTCCTCGCGCAGGGTCATTCGATGGCCGCCGTGCTCCTGGCGCGCTCGCGCAGCAGGAACTTCTGGACCTTCCCGGTGGAGGTTATCGGCAGCATGCCGAACACGACCGTCTTCGGCGCCTTGAAGCGCGCCATGCGCGCGCGGCAGAACTCCACCAGCTCCTCGGCCGTGCACGACGAGCCTTCCTTCAGCTCGACGAACGCGCACGGCGTCTCGCCCCATTTGGGATCGGGCTGCGCCACGACCGCGGCCATCATCACCGACGGATGCCCATGCAGCACGTCCTCGACCTCCTGCGACGAGATGTTCTCGCCCCCGGAGATGATCACGTCCTTCGAGCGGTCCTTGATCTTCACGTAGCCGTCGGGCTGCATCACCGCGAGGTCGCCGGAGTGGAACCAGCCGCCGCGAAACGCCTCCGTGCTCGCCGACGGGTTCTTCAGGTAGCCCTTCATCGTGATGTTGCCGCGGAACATGATCTCGCCCATGGTCTCGCCGTCGCGCGGCACGGGCTTCATCGTCTCGGGATCGAGCACGGTCATGCCTTCCTCGAGGAGGTATGCCACGCCCTGGCGGCCGTTCCTCTTCACCTGCTCCTCGAGCGCGAGCTCCTTCCACTCGTCGTGCTTCGCGCACACCGCCGCGGGACCGTACGTCTCGGTGAGCCCGTAGACGTGCGTGATGTCGAAGCCGATCTTGCCCATGCCCTCGATCATCGCCGCGGGCGGCGGGGCGGCGGCCACCAACGCGTGCACCTTGTGGTCGATGCCCATGCGCCACTCGGCAGGCGCGTTCACGAGCATCGAGTGCACGATCGGCGCGCCGCAGTAGTGCGTCACCTTGTGCTCGCGGATCAACGCGAGGATGTGCTTCGCCTCGACCCTGCGCAGGCATACGTTGGTGCCCGCGGCCGCGGCGACGGTCCAGTTGAAGCACCAGCCGTTGCAATGGAACATCGGCAGCGTCCAGAGGTACACGGGATGCTTCGGCATCGACCAGTCGAGGATGTTGTTGATCGCGTTCAGGTACGCACCGCGATAGTGGTAGACCACACCCTTGGGATTCCCCGTGGTGCCGGAGGTGTAGTTGAGCGCGATCGCGTCCCATTCGTCGGGCGGTATCTGCCACTCGAATTCCGGGTCGCCGGCCGCGATGAACGCCTCGTATTCGATCTCCCCCACCCTCTCGCCGCCCTCGAAGAGCGCGTCGTCCACGTCGACCACGATGGGTTTGGCCTTGCAGAGCTTCAGCGCGCCCTTCACCGTCGCGGCGAACTCGCGGTCGGTGAAGAGGACCTTCGCCTCGCCGTGGTCGAGCATGAAGGCGATCGCCTCGGCATCGAGCCGAGTGTTCAACGTGTTCAGCACCGCGCCCATCATGGCCGGCCCGAAATGCAGCTCGATCATCGCCGGGATGTTGGGCAGCATCGCGGCCACCGTGTCGCCGCGTTTCACGCCGCGCTTCGCGAG
>JANPHA010000189.1:0-26399 GCA_031424255.1 Burkholderiales bacterium
GTGCAGCGCGTGCCCGCCACCGAGACCCAGGGCCGCATCCACACCAGCGCCTGCACCATTGCCGTGCTGGCCGAGCAGGACGAGGCGGAGGCCATCAAGATCAATCCGTCGGACCTGCGAATCGACACCTACCGCGCCAGCGGCGCCGGCGGCCAGCACGTGAACAAGACCGATTCCGCGGTGCGCCTCACGCACGCGCCCACCGGCATCGTGGTCGAGTGCCAGGACGGCCGCAGCCAGCACAAGAACAAGGAGCAGGCGTGGCGCATCCTCGCCGCGCGCATCAAGGACAAGCAGGCGCGCGAGGCGCAGGCGAAGGAGGCCTCGGAGAGGAAGAGCCTGATCGGCAGCGGCGACCGCTCGGATCGCATCCGCACCTACAACTTCCCGCAGGGCCGCGTCACCGATCACCGCATCAACCTCACGCTGCACAAGATCGAGGCGATCATGGACGGTGACCTTTCCGACATCACCTCGGCGCTCTCCGCCGAGCACCAGGCGGAGCTGCTGTCGAGCCTCGCCGACAAGGCCTGAAGGCGTGCTCACGCTCAAGGCGGCGCTCGAGGAAGCCACGCTCGCGATCGGCCGGGTCGACGCGCAGGTGCTGGTCGCGCATCTGCTCGGCGTGAATCGCGCCTATCTCGCCGCGAACCCGATGCGCGTGCTCACCGAGAGCGAGGACGCGCGCATCGACTCGCTCGTCTCGCAGCGCGTGCTCGGGCGCCCGGTCGCCTACCTGCTGGAGAAGCGCGAGTTCTACGGCCGTGACTTCGCCGTCGGCCCGGATGTCCTGATCCCGCGTCCGGAAACCGAGACGCTGGTCGAGGCCGTGCTCGCGCGCCTTCCTGCGGGTGCGGCCTGCCTCGACCTCGGCACCGGCAGCGGTGCCGTCGCGGTGAGCGTCGCCTGCGAGCGCCCCGATGCGCTCGTGACCGCCACCGACCAGAGCGCGGCGGCGCTCAAGCTCGCGTGGCTCAACGCCGCGAGCCACGCGTGCGCGCAGCGCCTCGAGTTCCTGCCCGGCTCCTGGTATGAGGCCGTGGGCGCGCGGCGCTTCGACTTGATCGCTTCGAACCCGCCCTACATCGCCGCGGGCGATGTCCACCTCGGCCAGGGCGACCTGCGCTTTGAGCCGGCCCGCGCGCTCACCGACGGCAGCCCCGACGGGCTGGCGTCGATCCGCGCGATCGTGGCGGGAGCGCGCGCGCACTTGAATCCCGGCGGTTGGCTCCTGCTTGAACATGGCTACGACCAGGCGGAGGCGGTCGCGCGGCTCTTCCGGGACGCGGGCTTCGCCGAAATCGTCTCGATGCCCGACCTCGCCGGCATACCGCGCGTCGCAGGCGGTAAAATCATCTGAACCCGCAGTTTTCCCAGGAGAGATCGATGAGCGCACAGGACACCATCCGCCAGCAGGTCACCACCCACCCGGTCGTGCTCTACATGAAGGGCTCGCCGCAGGCACCGATGTGCGGCTTCTCGGCCACCGCGACCGAGATCCTGAAGCGCGTCGGCGCGCAGGACGTCTTCACCGTGGACGTGCTGCAGGACCAGGCCATCCGCGAAGGCATCAAGCAATACGCCAACTGGCCGACGATTCCGCAGCTCTACGTGAACGGCGAGTTCGTCGGCGGCTGCGACATCATGAAGGAGATGTACCAGTCGGGCGAGCTGCAGAAGATCATCGACGGCGTGAAGGCGGCCTGACGCGGTTCGCGCCGCGGCCGCCCCGATGCGCCACGAGCTCGGCGCCACCAAGCTGCGGCTGATGTTCGGCTCCGAGATCGCGATCGGGCCCGGCAAGGCCGCCCTCCTCGAGGCGATCGCCGCCACCGGCTCGATCTCCGAATCGGCGCGGCGGCTGGGAATGTCCTACCGCCGGGCCTGGCTCCTGGTCGACACGATGAACCGCTGCTTTCGCGAGCCGGTGGTGGCCTCCGCCACGGGCGGAAGCGGTGGCGGCGGAGCGCGCGTGACTGCCTTCGGCGAGCGCGTGCTCGAGCGCTTCCACATCATCGAGAAGCGCATCGACCGCGCGCTCGAGCGCGACCTGGCCGCTTTCTGCGAGCTCCTCGCCGAGCGCCCCGGCTCCCGCTAAACCGGGGACGGACCCCGGTTTGTGCACGCGTTGTATCCGGCGGTATATTACGGGGCGATGCCTGCCGCCCGCGCCCGCCCCTTCGCCGCCCTCGCCTTGCTGCTGGCCGCCGCGTTGGCGCCCGGAGCGTTCGCGGACACGATCACCGTGTTCGCGGCGGCGAGCCTGAAGGAGGCTCTCGACGCCGCGGCGAAGCCCTTTAGCGAATCCACCGGACACAAGGTGGTCGTCTCCTATGCCGCGAGCAACGCGCTCGCGCGCCAGATCGAGGCCGGCGCCCCGGCGGCGGTCTTCATCTGCGCCGACACCGAGTGGGCCGACTACGTCCAGTCCAAAGGCCTTGCGCTGCCCGGGACGCGCCGCGATCTCCTCGGCAACGATCTCGTGCTGATCGCGCCGGCCGCGAGCGGCGCGCGGATTCGGATCGCGCCCGGCTTCGCCCTCGGCGACGCGCTGGGCAGTGGCCGTCTCGCCATCGCGAATCCCGACGCCGTGCCCGCGGGCAGGTACGCCAAGGCGTCGCTCACCGCGCTGGGCGCATGGAGCGCGGTCGAGAGGAGGCTCGCGCCCGCGGAGAACGTGCGCGCGGCGCTTCTGCTGGTCGCGCGCGGCGAGGCGCCGTTCGGCATCGTCTATCGCACCGACGCGATGGCCGAGCCGGGTGTTCGCATCGTGGATGCGTTTCCGGCAGCCAGCCATCCGCCGATCGTCTATCCGATCGTGCTGCTGAAGGGTGCGCCTGCCGCCGCGAAGGACCTCTCCGTGTACCTCGCCTCGGCGAAGGCGCGCGCGGTCTGGAGGCGTTTCGGCTTCACCGAGCCGCGCTAGCGCCGTGCTCACGCCCGACGAGGTGGGGATTGTCGCGCTCAGCCTGAAGGTCGCATTGTGGGCGGCGCTGTGGAGCCTGCCCGTCGCGATCGCGGTCGCCTACGTGCTCGCCCGCAAGCGATTTCCCGGCAAGACGCTGTTCGATGCGGTCGTGCACTTGCCGCTCGTGCTTCCGCCGGTCGTGGTCGGGTTCGCGCTGCTCGCGCTCTTCGGCCGCCACGGGCCGCTCGGCGCATTGCTCGAGCCGCTCGGCATCACGTTCGCGTTCCGCTGGACCGGCGCCGCGCTCGCCGCGGCAATCATGGGATTTCCGCTGATGGTGCGCGCGATCCGCCTGTCGATGGACGCGGTCGACCGGCGCCTGGAAGTGGCCGCGCGCACCCTGGGCGCCAGCCGCGCGCGCGTCTTCTTCACCGTCACGCTGCCGCTCGCGTGGCCCGGCCTCGTGACCGGGACGCTGCTCGCCTTCGCCCGCGCCCTCGGCGAGTTCGGCGCGACCATCACTTTCGTCTCCAACATTCCCGGCGAGACGCAAACGCTGCCGCTCGCGATCTACACCTTCACGCAAGTGCCGGGGCAGGATATGCAGGCGCTGCGCCTGTCGATCCTGTCGGTGATCCTCGCTCTCGCCGCGCTCGCGTTCTCCGAGTGGCTGGTGCGCCGGCGCGCTCCGCGGCAGGCACACGATGCTTGAAGTCGACGTGCACGTGCGCCGCGGCGACTTCCGTCTCGAGGCGGCATTCTCCAGCGACGCGCCGATCGTGGCGCTCTTCGGGCGCTCGGGCTCGGGCAAGACCACCGTGGTGAATGCGATCGCCGGGATCGTGCGTCCGGAGCGAGGTCGCATCGTGATCGGCGGACGGACGCTCTTCGACGCGTCACGCGGCATCGACCTGCCGCCGGAATCGCGGCGCGTGGGCTACGTGTTCCAGGACGGGCTGCTGTTTCCGCACCTCACCGTGCGCGCAAACCTCGCGTACGGCGAGAAGCTCACGCCCGCCGCCGAGCGCTTCGTCGAGCGCGACAAGGTGATCGCGCTGCTCGATCTCGCCGCACTGCTCGACCGCGACCCGGCAGGCCTTTCGGGCGGCGAGAAGCAGCGCGCCGCGATCGGGCGGGCGCTGCTCGCGAGTCCGCGCGTGCTGCTGATGGACGAGCCGCTCGCCTCGCTCGACGCGCCGCGCAAGGCCGAGATCCTCGCGTACATCGAGCTGTTGCGCGACGAGCTGCGCCTGCCGATCGTCTATGTGAGCCACGCGCTCGAGGAGGTCACGCGCCTGGCCGACCGCGTCGTCGTGATTTCCGCGGGACGCGTGGTGGCCGAGGGCAGCGTCGCCGAGGTGATGGGACGCCCGGAGTTCGCGCCCCACACCGGGCGCTTCGACGCGGGAGCGGTGATCGACGCGCGCGTCGCGAGCATCGACGAGGACTACGGCCTCACCACCCTCGCCTTCGACGGCGGCGAGCTCGTCGTGCCCAACCTCGATGCGCTTCCGGGCGAGCCGGTTCGGGCGCGCATCCGGGCACGCGACGTGTCGCTGGCGATCGCCCGCCCGGAAGGCCTCAGCATCCGCAACGTGCTCGAAGCCACGGTGCGCTCGGTGAGCGGGGAATTCGGCGCGATCGTCGACGTGTCGCTCGCGGTCGGCGCGACGCAACTCCTTGCGCGCATCACCCGCAAGTCGGCGGACGAGCTCGGCATCGTCGCGGGCCGGCGCGTTCACGCGCTGGTGAAGGCCGTCTCGATCGACCGGCGCAGCGTGGGATTCGCCTAGGGGAAATAGGCACTCGCGTTCATATACCGTCCGTCGCCGGGGACCTCCACAATCCCGGGATGCAGGAAATCGTGGCGAGCTTCGCGCTCGCGATCCGCCTCATCGCGCTCGGGGATCCGGAGCTTTTGCGGATCGTGGCACTCTCCCTCGAAGTGAGCCTCGCCTCCGCGGTCCTCGCGTGCGCGCTGGGCCTGCCGCTGGGCGGGCTGGTCGCGGTCGAGCAGTTCCCCGGGCGGCGCGCGGCGATCGTGCTGCTGAATGCGCTGCTCGGCCTGCCTTCGGTCGTGGTAGGTCTCGTCGTGTACCTGCTGCTCTCGCGCGCCGGGCCGCTGGGCTCGCTCGGGATCCTGTTCACGCCGAAGGCGATCGTCATCGCGCAGACGCTGCTGGTGCTGCCGATCGTGGCCGCCCTCGCGCGCCAGTTCGTGGAGGACGCATGGCGCGAATACCGCGAGCACCTCACGTCGCTCGGCGTCTCGCGCCTGCGAGCGGTGCCGACGCTGTTGTGGGACGCGCGCTTCTCGCTGCTCACCGTGGTGCTCGCGGGTTTCGGGCGCGCGGCCTCGGAAGTGGGCGCGGTCATGATCGTGGGCGGCAACATCGACGGGGTCACGCGCGTGATGACGACCGCGATCGCGCTCGAGACCAGCAAGGGCGACCTGCCGCTCGCGCTGGCGTTGGGCGTGGTCCTGCTGACGCTCGTGCTGGCGCTCAATGCCGGCGCCTACGCGATCCGGGAGTGGAGCGTGAAGCGTCATGGTTGAAGCGCCGCTCTTCCCGCTGCGCACGCGCGGCCTGGGCGTGACGCTCGGCGGCCACGTGGCGCTCGCCGAAATCGACCTCACGCTCGGCGAGGGCTGTCGCGCGATGGTGCTGGGCGCCAACGGCGCGGGAAAAAGCGTGCTGCTGCGCGCGCTCCACGGCCTCATCGCGCCGAGCAGCGGATCGATCGAGTGGGCCGGATCGCGCGTCCGACCGTCGGCGCAGGCGATGCTGTTCCAGCGCCCGGTGATGCTGCGCCGCTGCGCGCTCGCCAACATCGAATATGCGCTCGCGGTGAACGCGGTCCACGGCCACGAGCGCACGCAGCGTGCGCGTGAGGCGATCGAACGCGTGGGCCTCGGGCACCTCGCTTCGCGGCAGGCACGCGCGCTCTCCGGCGGCGAGCAGCAGCGCCTGGCGCTCGCGCGCGCCTGGGCGCTGCGCCCGCGCGTGCTCTTCCTCGACGAGCCCACCGCGAGCCTCGATCCGGCCGCGGCCGGCGAGGTCGAGCGCGTGATCGGCGAGATCCAGGCCGCGGGCACGGCGCTCGTGATGACGACACACAACCTGGGCTTCGCGCGCCGCGTCTCCGACGAGATCCTCTTCCTGCACGAAGGGCATCTCACCGAGCAAACGCCCGCGGACCAATTCTTCAAGGCTCCCCGGTCGTCCCAGGCCGCTCGTTTCCTCAGGGATGAACTGCCATGAACGGCAAACCCGCCCTCCTCCTGAAGCGCGGGAGCGTCACCCGGCTCGCCGCCGCCATGCTGGGCGCGATCCTGCTCGCCAACGCACTTCCCGCGCCGGCGCAAGACTTCATCACCGTCGCATCGACCACGTCGACGGAGCAGTCGGGCCTCTTCAGGCACCTGCTGCCCGAATTCAGGAAGGCCTCGGGGATCGAGGCGCGCGTCGTGGCCGTAGGCACGGGGCAGGCCCTCGACATGGGACGCAGGGGCGACGCCGACGTGGTGTTCGTGCACGACCTCGCCGCCGAGGAGAAATTCCTCGCCGAAGGCTCCGGCGTGAAACGCTTCCCCGTGATGTACAACGACTTCGTGATCGTGGGACCCAGGTCCGATCCAGCCGGCGCGAAAGGCAACGATGTCGTCGCCGCTTTGAAAAAAATCGCGGCCGCGCACGCGCCGTTCGCATCGCGCGCCGACAAGAGCGGGACGCACGCGGCGGAGCTGCGCTATTGGGCCCTGTCGGGCATCGAGCCCAAGGGAGCCTGGTATCGCGAAACCGGATCGGGCATGGGGCCGACGCTCAACACCGCCTCCGGGATGAACGCCTACGCGCTCGCCGACCGCGGCACCTGGATTTCCTTCAGGAACCGCGGCGACCTCGCGATCCTGGTCGAGGGCGACACCAGGCTTTTCAACCAGTATGGCGTGATGCTGGTGAACCCCGCGAAGCATCCGCACGTGAAGCGGGACCTGGGGCAGAAATTCATCGATTACCTGATCTCGCCCGCGGGGCAGGCCGCGATCGCCGCATACCGGGTCGAAGGCGAGCAGCTCTTCTTTCCCAACTACAAGCCGGGGGGCTGAGCACCCTGCGATAATGGCCCGATGATCCAGATCGACATCCGGCCCGTCTGGCGATTCCGCCGCGGCGAGGAGCGCGAATTCGACTTCCAGCTGATCGCCTTGCTGGCGCGTCTCGACGAGACCGCGAAGCTCACGCAGGCGGCGCAGCGCGCGGGCGTTTCGTATCGGCATGCGTGGAACCTGATCCAGGATTGGGAGAAGTTCTTCGGCACGCCGCTCGTGCTGAAGCAGCAGGGACGCGGCACGAAGTTGACGCCGCTCGGCAAGCGCCTCCTCTGGGCGGGACAGCGCGCGCAGGAGCGCCTCGCCCCCGAGCTCGACAACCTCGCCGCCGAGTTCGCGCGTGCGATCAACGTATCCCTCCCGGAATCGAGCGCGAGCCTCGCGATGCACGCGAGCCACGATTTCGCCATCGGCGGGCTGCGCGAGATGTCGGCGGCGTCGAGCCTTTCGATCGACCTGCAGTACAAGGGCAGCTTCGATGCCCTTGCGGCGCTGCGCCGCGGCGAATGCGACGTGGCGGGCTTCCACGTGCCCGAGGGACGTCTCGGAGAGCTCATGGCGCGCCGCTACGCGGAATGCCTGCCGCTCGCGCAGCATCGCCTGATCGCGTTCGTCACGCGCACGCAGGGCCTGATGGTGCGTGCCGGAAATCCCAAGGCGATCGGCGCGGTCGCCGATCTTTGCCGTCCCGACGTGCGCATGATCAACCGGCAACGCGGCTCCGGCACGCGCGCGCTGCTGGAATTCATGATCTCCGCCGAAGGCCTCGACCGCAATCGCATGCGCGGCTACGAAAGCGAGGAGATCACGCACGCCGCGGTCGCGGCGCTGATCGCGGGCAACCAGGCGGATGTGGGCTTCGGCGTGCAAGCGGCGGCGGCGCAGTACCGGCTCGACTTCATCCCGGCCTGCCGCGAGCGCTACTACCTCGCATGCCGCGCAGACGATCTCGAATCGCCCGCGATCGCGGCGCTGCGCGCGATGCTGCGCGGTGACGCGTTCCGCGCGCTCGTGGCGCAATTGCCGGGATACGAAGCACCGAACGCGGGCGAGGTCCTCGCGGCGTTCGAATCGGGCGACACACCGCTCGAAGCGTTGCTCCACGAAGCCCGCGCCGCGCCGCGATGATCGTCGCGCGCGCGCGTTTCCCGCTCTGGTTTTTCGCGGCGGTGGCCGCGCTCTTGGTGTTGATCGCGTGGAGCTTCACCGTGGGCCGCTTCGCGGTGGCACCAGGCGACGTGTTTCGCGCGCTCTGGGCGGCGTTGACCGGCGGCGACAGCGGGCTCGCGGCCAACGCGCAGGCGATCGTGCTGCAGGTGCGCGCACCACGCGTTGCAGCGGCCCTCGCGGTCGGTGCCGCGCTCGCCGCCGCCGGCGCCGCCTACCAGAGCCTCTTCAAGAATCCGCTCGTCTCACCCGACATCCTCGGCGTGACCGCGGGCTGCGCGCTCGGCGCCGGCATCGGCGTGCTGATGTCGCTTCCGATCGGCGGCATCCAGGCATTCGCATTCACCGGCGGAATCGTCGCGGTGAGCCTGGTGGTCGCGATCGGCGCGTGGGTGCGCGGGCGCGACCCGATCCTCACGCTGATCCTCACCGGCGTCGTCGTGGGCTCGCTCTTCGGGGCCGGCATCGCGCTGGTCAAGTATGTCGCCGATCCCTACAACCAGCTGCCCGCGATCACCTTCTGGCTGCTCGGCAGCTTCACCGCCGCGCTGCCGCGCGATCTCGCCGCGACGCTGATCCCGATCGCGATCGGCATCGTGCCTCTCGTGATGCTGCGCTGGCGCATCGACGTGCTGGCGCTGTCCGAGGACGAGGCGCGCTCGCTCGGCGTCGAGGTGGGGCGCCTGCGGATCGTCGTGATCGTCGCGGCCACGCTGGTCACCGCCTCCGCGGTCTCGCTCGCGGGCACGATCGGCTGGGTCGGGCTGGTGATCCCGCACGCCGCGCGGCTGCTCGTCGGCGCGCCGTTCGCGCGCGTGCTGCCGCTGTCGATCGTGCTCGGCGCGGGATTCATGCTCGCGGTCGACACGGCTTGCCGAGTCGCGTTCGGCATCGAGGTTCCGCCCGGCGTGATCACCGCGTTCGTGGGAACACCGGTATTCATCCTGCTGCTGGCGCTCACGTTCCGGCGCTCCGCGTGATGCTCTCCGCCCACGGCCTCGACTTCGGATTCGGCACCCACGCGATCGGCCACGGAGTCGATCTCACGCTCGCGCCTGGCGAGGCCTTGTGCCTGCTGGGCCCGAATGGCAGCGGCAAGACCACGCTGCTGCGCACCCTGCTCGGCACGCTCGCCCCGCTGGCAGGCGAGGTTCGGCTCGAAGGGCGCACGCTCGCGAGCTGGACCGCGCGCGAGCGCGCCAAGCGCCTGGCCTACGTCCCGCAGGCCGCGGAGAGCTATTTCGACTTCTCGCTGCTCGAGATGGTGGAGATGGGCCGCACCGCCCATCGCGGGATCTTCGACCATCCCGGCCCGCGCGACCGGGCCAGCGCCCGCGGCGCACTCGAGCGCCTGGGAATCGCCCACCTGGCGGACCGGCCGATCCACCGCGTGAGCGGCGGTGAGCGCCAACTCGCGCTGATCGCCCGGGCGTTGGCCACCGAGGCCCGCGCCATCATCCTCGACGAGCCCACGGCCAACCTGGATTTCGGCAACCAGTCGCGGGTGCTGGAGGAAATCGCCCGCCTGCGCGCTTCCGGCATCGCCATCCTGCTCTGCACCCACAATCCCGACCACGCCTTCCTCGTCGCCGACCGGGCCGTCCTGCTCGAAAACGGGAAGATTTTGGCCCAAGGCAATGTTGCCGAAATTCTAGTGGCGCATAACCTCTCCAGGCTTTACGGTGTAACCGTCCACGTGACCGAGGTGCAAACCCCGGGCGGGACACGGCGGGTGTGCGTTCCGGCTCTCGCCGGCTGAGTTCGCACAGTGAAACACACGGGGTCGAAATGGGCGCGCACAACGGCAAGGCGAACGGCAACGGGAAGGCCAACGGCAACGGCCACTCCCCGGTGAACGGAAACGGGGCGGATTGGAAGCTCGCCTCGAGGCGGCGTTTCGCCCGCGCCCAGGATCTCGGCCTCACGCGCGGCGAGTTCGCGATCCTCGAACGCCTGACCACACCGCAGAAGATCCAGGCGTACATCAACGCGATCCCGATCAACCACGAGGTCGGCGGCGAAACGATCCTCGGCGTGCGCGAGGTGCTGCGCCAGCGCCGCGCCCACTGCATCGAGGGCGCGATGCTCGCCGCCGCGGCGCTCTGGGTGCACGGCGAGCCGCCGCTGGTGATGCACCTGGACTGCGACGAGAGCGACTTCCCGCACGTGATCACGCTTTTCCGGCGTCACGGCGCGTGGGGCGCGATCTCCAAGACCAACGGGGCGCCGCTGCGCTACCGCGACCCGATCTACCGCACGCTGCGCGAGCTGGCGCTTTCCTATTTCCACGAGTACTCGAACCGCCGCGGGCACAAGACGCTGCGCAGCTACTCGTGCTCGTTCGACTTGCGCCGCGTGCCGCCGGAAGAATGGGTGACCGCGACGAAGTCGTGCTGGAAGACCCATGACCGCCTGGTGGAGATACGCCATTACCCGCTCCTGTCGCGGCGCCAGATCGGCCTTCTCGCCAAGCGCGACGCATTCGAACGCCGCACTTCAAAGTTCGTCGAGTATCCCCCGCCGCCGCGCCCGTAGCTCGGCGAGCGCGACCGGAGGCGGCGGGTCGGCCGGCCGGTCGAGAAGTGCCAGCGCCCACCATCCGACGTCGTGCCACGCCCCGAGCTTGTAGCCGACCCGGCGATACACGCCGACCGGAGCGAAGCCCACGGCTTCGTGCAATCCCACGCTCGCCGCGTTCGGCAGGGCGATACCCGCGTACGCGCTGCAGAAGCCCTGCGCGCGCAGCACTTCGAAGAGCGCCAGGTACAACCGGCGCCCGATTCCCTGGCGCTGCGCGGCAGGATCCACGTAGCACGACACATCGACGGCCCACTGGTACGCGAGGCGATCGCGGTGGCGGCTCGCGTAGGCGTAACCGGCGACCTTGGCGTCGCGCTCGAACACGAGCCACGGGTGCGTTTCGAGAGTGTTGGCGATGCGCGCGCGCATCTCGTCCGCGGTGGGCGGCTCGAGCTCGAACGAGATCACCGTGTCGCGCACGAAGGGCGCGTAGATCGCATGCACCGCGGCCGCATCCGCCGCCGCCGCGAGGCGGATGCGCCCACCCTCAGCGCAGATCATATTCGAGGATCTCCATCGGCTCCTTGTTGGGCCGGGCCCCCACGCAGGCCCAGCCGATCTTGCGGTAGAACGCGATCGCGGCCGCGTTGCGGATGCTCACGCTCAGGCGCAGCGAGCGCATGCCGCGCCGGCGGAAGACCGACACCGCGTGCTCGTGCAGCAAGCGGCCCAGGCCGGCGCCACGGCATCCGGGCACGAGATAGAGGAAGCTCACGTAGCCCACGCCCGGATCCTCGTCGAAGAGGCGCATCTCGGTCTGCCCGACGATGCGATCGTCGCGCCACAGGTGCGAGTTGCCTTCCGGGACCTGCGCGATGCGCTCGCGCAGCTGTGCCGCGTAGAGCGAATTGTCGGCGCCCATCTCGCCTTCGATGCCGTCGAGCGAGCCGAAGCTGAGCGCGTAGGAGTCGCGGCGGAATGCGATGCAGGTGTCGAGGTCGCGCGCGACATCGATGGGCTCGAGGCAATGGCGCAGCCACTGCGGCTCGCCGCGCATCACGCATTCCGCGGCCGCGTCCTCGGCCTTCACCACCTTCCAGCGCCGAAAACCGGCTTTCTCGAAAGCGCGCACCGCGGCGAGATCGCCTTGCGCGGGCCCGGCGAGGCAGGCGAGCGCGCGGTTGCGCGCGAACACGATCTCGTTGGCGAACTTGCGCACGACGCGCGGGCCGAGTCCCCATCCCACGAGCGACTCCTCGCCGATGAAGAGATCCACTCCCGCGTCCTGCGTGCCGCTCCCCACCAGCGCCGCGTATTCGGGGAAGTCGCGGATCGAGTAAGTCTGGATGTAGCCCGCGTCGCGCCCGTCGAGCTGGAAGATGAACGCCTCGACCGCGTTGCCCGGCTCGGTGCGCGGGCCGTATTTCGCCGCGACTTCCGCGAACGATCCCGGCGCCTGCGAATACCAGCGGCTCACGTGGGGCCGCGAGAGCCAGTCGAAGAGCTGCGCCAGGTCGTCCGCCGCGAGCGGGCGAAAGGCGATCGCGCGCGCTCCCCTCATCCGGTGACGATCGCGATCGCGAAGCCGTCGTACCCCTTGATGCCCACCGTCTGGATCGCGGTAGCGGTAAGGCGCGACTCCGCCGCGACGAGCTCGGTGAAGCGGCGCACGCCCACCACGTTCGGATCTTCGCTGCTCGCGTCGGCGACATCGCCGTTGCGCACCACGTTGTCGGCGACGATCACGGTGCCGGTGCGCGAGAGCTCGAGCGACCATTCGAGATACTCGGGGTTGCCGGGCTTGTCCGCGTCGATGAAGATCAGGTCGAACGGGCCCGCGTCCTCGGCGGCGAGGCGCTGCAGCGTGTCGGCCGCCTGCCCGGTGCGCACCTCGACCATTTCCGCGAGGCCCGCGCGCGCGAGGTTCACCTGCGCGACCATCGCGTGCTTCGCATCGGATTCGAGCGTCACCAGGCGCCCGCCCCGCGGCAGCGCGCGCGCGAGCCAGATGGCGCTGTAGCCGCCGAGCGTGCCGATCTCGAGGATCGTGCGCGCACCCTGCATGCGCGCCAGCAGGTGGAGGAATTTTCCCTGCGCGGGCGAGACGTTATGGGCCGGCAGCCCCGCGGCCTCGCTCGCCACGAGCGCGGCGATCAGCGCCGTGTCCTGCGGTACGAGGAGGTCGGTGAAATAGCGGTCGACGGTGGTCCAGGTCTCCACGTTCGCCATGCTATTTCAGCTCGATCTCCATGAGCACCACCTCGTGGTCGCTGGCGTTGACCACGTTGTGCTCGACACCGCGCTTGCGGAAATAGGAGTGGCCCTCGGCCATGTCGACCGTGATCCCGCCCTCGAGCGTCTCCACCAGGTGCCGCGCGCGCGTGCGATAGACGATCACGTAGTCGCGATCGTGGGAGTGCCACCCGGTCTGGGCGCCTGCGGCGAAGCGCCACTCCTTGATGGTGACGCGCTCGTTGTCCTCGATCATCTTGCTGGTGGCCTGGGCGCGCTTGGGCATGGCGGGTCTCGCATCGGGAGGCGTGTGGATACTCGATTGTCCTCCGAAGTCCGGCGCGCAACGCTCAGGTATCCGGCGATTCCCGCCACCACACGTCCGCCCCGTCGACGTGGATCAACAGCTCGTCGGCCACATAGCTCCCGTCCGGCGACTGCAGCAGCAAGCCGGGCTCGCTCAGCTCCGCGTAGATCGACTCCCACTCTTCCCACTGCGCGCTGTCGTCGTCCTGGTTCACGCGCAGCAGGTGCAACTCGCGCTCGAACAAGTCGCGCACCGCCTCGTATCGGTCCGAGGGCTTGAAGGTGCCGCCGTACCAGGGGAAATCGGAATGCGCGGGGTTCACCTCGATAGTGCCCAGCAACGCGCCGCCTCGCACCAGTTCGAGGGACTTCGGAACCGATTTCGTGGGCATGGCATTTCCTGTTCGGTTGTGGGCAGCGGCGCTGCGAGGTATCCGAATACTGTCATGCCGCGAGCCCGGCGGGGCGCGCCTCTTCATCCCTTGAGCGTGGCGAGGCCCAGGCCGAGCCAGAGCGCGAGCAGCCCGAGGATCACGCTCAGCACGATGTTGGAGCCCGCGACCAGCACGTCGCCGCGGCGGATCAGGTACATCGTCTCGAGGCCGAACGCGGAAAACGTGGTGAAGCCCCCGAGCAGCCCGGTGAAGAGCAGCAGCCGCGCATCCGCGGTGAAGAAGTCGTGCTTCTCCGCGAGGCCCGCGAGGAGGCCGGCCACGAGGCAACCGAGCACGTTGACCACGAAGGTGCCGGCGGGAAACCTCCAATCGACCGTCTGATGCAGCACCCATCCCGAGAGCTTGAAGCGCGCCACCGAGCCGATGGCCCCGCCGAGCGCAACCAGAAGAATCCCTTTCATGTCGTCCCTTTTTCTTTTACTTCGGGTCCGTCAGGCGCTCTTCTTCCCGCTCCAGGAGAGCGCGCGCGACACCTCTCCCGGGAACAGGCTGAAATCCAGCGCCGACGCCAGGGCCTCGAGCGAAAACCAGACGAAGCCGTGCGCGTCGATGCCCTCGATGGTGCGTGTCTCGCCGACCAGCGCGCGCAGCGTGCTGCGGTCCCCATCGGACAATCCCTTGAGGCACGAGGTCACGGTGAGGATGCGCACGACGTCCCCGACCGCGAGGGGCTCATCGTAGCGGTCGCGCGGTGCGAGCGGAAAGCCGGGAGGCAGGAGCATTGCGGCCATGGCCTCATTGTCCCTTGTTCTGCCATGCCGCAGCGATCGTCGCGGCCATCGAGACCACGCCCGCGGCCACCGCGACCATGAAGAGCAGCGAGACGGTCAATCCGAACGGCTCGGCCGATGCGAGGCCCGCGAGGTAGCAGATCACCGCGGCCGCGCCGCCCGCCGCCGCGATCGCCCCGCCCCGAAGGCGCCGCCGCCGATCGACTTCCAGCCCGGCCGCCCCACCCAGCACCACCAGCCCGATGAAGGTCACGAGGAACTTCGCGTGCGGCCACCAGGCTTCGGGTCGCAGGGCGCGCGACGCATCCCCGCCCAACGCGATCGCCGCGACGTCGCCGCCGAGCGTGACGGCGACGACCCCGGTCGCGAACAGCAGGACGCGCTTGAAATTCATCTCGCGACACCCATCGCGGGCACGCCATTCATCGCGCCGCCCACGGTCCCAGGCTCTCGAGAGCCTCGCGCTCATCCAGCGCCTTCGCACGTTTCTTCACGTCCGCCGGCAGCCATTTCGAAAACGGCACTTCCCGCGTCACGTGCCGGCCCGAGGCGGTGTGCTCTTCATGCACCCACGCGAGCTGGTCGGCGTGAAAGCGCTTCGCCACCCTGGCCAACGCGGGCCAGAGCCGGCGGTGAACGAGGGTCACCTTTGCGTTCACGAGGCGGCACACGAGCACGTCGTTCGAGCCGCTGACCGACCGAAGGACCGCGAAGATGCCGTGGCTGCGAGGATGCGCCCACCAGCTTCCGCGGATCGGCTCGCCGGCGATCGCCTCCGTGAGCCGCGGAACCGGCCCCTGGGCCGAGGCGAGGACCACACCGTGGCGTTCGACGAAGGCCAGCGCTTCTTCGGCGGTCATCCAGGCCTCGCCATCAGCTGCTCCTGCGTCCGAGCGTCGACGCGCGGCCCCGCCACCGTCTCGACCAGCCGCGCGAGCGTTTCCAGGCTCGCCCCCGGCTGCAGAGCGTCCTCGAAAGCCCGGTGCAGCGCGGGCGCTTCGCGCTCGAGCCCCGCGAGACTTTGCTTCGGACCCTCATACCATCGCTCGCGCAGGTGAAAGCAATCCTCGAGCAGCGCGGTCAGCAGCCACGCGCGGCGGTAGTTGCCCTCGGTGTCGCCACGCCCCGCGCGATCGAGCATCTTCCACGCCCATTGGCGACGGGCGCGCAGCTCGTCGGCGGGCAAGGGCCGGGGCCCGCCGGCGAATATTTCCTCCAGGCTCGCGAGCAATCGCTCGCCGGCGCCATCGCGCTCGAACAGAACCACGCCTCCACGAAGTCGGAGCAACTCGGCATCGGCCGCATCGAGCTTCGTGTCGGGATAGACGAACACATCGAGATAGGAGCCGCGCCAAGTCCCCGCGATGCGCACGACCGTGGCCCTGTCGGCGAAACCGGCCACGTCGTAGTCGCTCTGCGCCGTCGCGTCGCCTCTCGCGAACGAGCCGTACAGGATCGCGGTGTGACATGCGTGCGCGCTGCGCAGGCCGTGCGCGATGTCCGCCAGGTTCGCCTCGAACGCGGGATCGAGCACCCCGGCCTTCATCGCCGCCCTGCGCTCATCAGCCCGCGACGACGCGCGCGGTGAGCAATTGGCGCTCGTCCGCCTGCATGCCGTATTCGCGATAGAGCGATTGCGCCGGCGCGTTGCCCGAGCCCACCTCGACGTGGACCGCGAGGACACCGAGCTCGCGGCATTTCCGGAAGAGCGCATCGAGCAGCGCGTGGCCCAGCCCGCGGCGCCGGTTCACCGGCCGCACGAAGAAGTCGTCGACGAATCCATCGAGGCCACCGGACTCCATGCTGTGCTGCCGCAAGGTGAGCACCACGTAGCCCGCGGGCTGCGCATCGCGAAACGCGATCCATGCCGCGCCGCGCAGCTCGGCGCCCAGCAGGCGCGAAGCTGCGCGCGGCCCATTCCGGATCGAGCGTGTAATCCGATTCCGCGTGAAACTCCTTCATCAGGCGGACCAGCACCGGAATATCGCCCGGGCCCGCGGCGCGAATCTCAGGCACTGTCGACTCTCCGCCGGAAGTCGGCCGCGCGATCGGAAAGCTCCATGTTCTCCGCCGCGTACATGAGCCGGCGCCAGAACTCCGCGCTCGGCGAGTTGGTGAGGCCGAGGTCCTCGAGCTCGTCGAGTGCCAGCTCCATCTCGTTGTCGCGCAGGCATTCCTCGAAGCCGCTCACGGTGGCACCATCCGCACCCGTGACCGGAACATCGGGCAACAGGTCGCGTGCGGCGTTCAGGTGCTTCGCCGTCGCCGCCCAGGTTCTCTCCAGCTCGGCTCGTTCCATCCCCATAGACCCACACGTCGTCGCGGCATTCTCCGCTCGGTTCACGACGATATTATCCCGGCGCGAGCTGGCGCGGGTCGTAGAAGAACTTCTCCTCGACGATCCGATCCCCCTCCCAGCGCTGATAGGCGAGCTCGTCCATTCGCGTCCTGGCTCCGTCCAGCCCCTCGAATTCGAACACCCAGCGGATGACGACATGGTCGGCGTCCACGAAGACTCTCACGCATTTAGAGCGCACCGACCGCACCCGCGCCAGCGCCTGGCGTTCGCTCAGCACGAGAGCGTCGCGCCCGATCCGCGGCGGCATCTCGTTTTCCTGCATCGACGCATTCGGCGCATAGAACTGCTCGATGGCGCCGACGTGGTCGTTGCTTTCGACCTGGGCGATGAATCGCTCCAGCACTTCCGCCGAGGGCATCGCCGTGTTCATCCCATCCAGCGCGCCACGGCCCCCCCGACGATCTGGGCCGTGCCGATCCACGCGACCAGCCGCCGTGACCAGGCAAGGCCGAGGACCGCGAATCCGACCCCGGCGACGAAGTGTCCGCGGCTTCCGGTGACGTCCCACGCGTAGAAGCTGGCGCCCGCGGCGAGGAGGCACGCCACCAGCCAGAACCAGGAGATTTTCCGCTCAAGCGGCGGCACGCGGCGGCGGCGATTCGTTGTCGATGAGGTCGAGCAGCTGGTCGAAATCGACGGGCTTGGTGAAGTGGTGGTCGAAGCCCGCGTCGCGCGCGCGCTGGCGATCGTCTTCCTGCCCCCAGCCGGTGATCGCGATGATGAGTACGTCGTCCCCGCGCGCCGAGCGGATGGCCCGCGCGACGTCGTAGCCGGACAGCTTCGGCAGGCCGATGTCGAGCAGCACGACCTCGGGCCGGAAGTCGAGCTGCGCCGCCACCGCCTGCTCGCCGTCGTAGGCGATGCGAACCTCGTCGCCCCGGACGCTGAGGAGCATGGCGAGGCTGTCGGCGGCATCTTCGTTGTCGTCGACGACCAGGACGCGCCGTGAGTTATCCATCGAAGCATTGGACATGTTGTGGGCCATCCTTCCAGCGCACATCATAAGCCAACCCCGCACCGCGACGCGCCCCTCAGCGAATCTCCGCGAGCAGCCGCTCGATCGACTTCTCGCTCGCGCGGACGTAGTCCCCGAAGAAAAGATTCGCATGGTTGAGCCAGTGGTAGAGATTGTAGAAGTCGCGCCGCACGCCGTAGCCGTCGTCCAGCGCCCAGGCGGCGCGGTATGCGGACTGGAATTCCTTCGGGAAACCGCCGAAGAGCTCGGTCATCGCGACGTCGGCCTCGCGGTCGCCGACGTACACCGCGGGATCGAACACCACCGGGGTGCCGTCGCCAAGGGCCGCGGCATTGCCGTTCCAGAGGTCGCCATGCAGCAATGATTTCTCCGGCCGGTAGGTGCGGAAGAACGCGTCGCAGTCGGCGACCAGGCGCTCGCCGCGATCGATCATGCGCGACGGGAGCCGGTTATGCGCCGCGAGCCGCAACTGCGCGTGAAGGCGCTTCGCGCGCCAGAACTCGAGCCAATCGTCACCGCGCCCGTTCACCTGGTGGCTCGCGCCGATGAAGTTGTCCCGCCCCCAGCCGAAGCTCTCCTGCGGGATCGCATGCTGCGCGGCGAGCGCGCTGCCGAGGCGCCCGGCGCTCGCGGCGTCGAGCGGGGCGAGCTCGAGCCACTCGAGCACGAGCCACGCGATGTCCGCGTCCTTGCCGCGCGCGACGACGCCGGGCACGGTGACGGCGCCCGCGTCGCGCAACGCCGCGAGCCCTTCGGCCTCGGCGGCGAACATCGCCGCGCGATCCGGCGCGTTGGTCTTCGCGAAGTAGCGCCGCTTGCCGGCGGGAGTCTCGCCGCCGATCGAGAGCGCGGTGTGGATGCAGCCGCCGGATACCGGCGCGGCCGACGTGACCTCGAAGCTGGTGCGCGTCGCCTCGCCGATCGCCCGCTCGAGCGCCTGCGTGGCGGGCGTGGGCTTCAAGCGCCCTTCATGCGCTCGAAGCCGCGCGCGAGGTCGGCGATCAGGTCCTCCGGGTCCTCGAGGCCGATCTGCAAGCGCACGAGAGCGCCTCCGTTCCAGGGGCGCGCGCTGCGCGCGTAACGCAGGTTCGCAGGCACGATGAGGCTCTCGTAGCCTCCCCAGCTGTAGCCGAGCGCGAAGCATTCGAGGCCCTCGATCAGCGCGGCCACTTGCGCTCGCGAGGCGTTGCCCAGGTCCACGGCGAAAAGGCCGGTCGAGCCGCGGAAATCGCGCTGCCACAGCGCGTGTCCCGGATCGTCGGGCAGCGCTGGATGCAGGACGCGCCTGACTTCCGGCACGCCCTGCATCCAGCGTGCCACCTCGAGTGCGGATTGCTCGTGGCGCTTCAGGCGCACGTCGAGCGTGCGGATGCCGCGGATCGCGAGGAAGAGGTCGTCGGGGCTCGCGGTCTGGCCGAGGTCACGCGAGACGTCGCGAAGCCGCGGCCACCACGCTTCGTTCGCGACCACGGCGCCGATCAGCAGGTCGGAGTGCCCCGCGGGATACTTCGTCGCCGCCTGCACCACCAGGTCCGCGCCGTGCTCGAACGAGGGGAAGCAGGCGCCGGTGGCCCAGGTGTTGTCGTGGATCACCGCGGCGCCGCGCGCGCGCGCCACCCGCGCGATCGCGGGAAAATCCTGCACCTCGAACGTGAGCGAGCCGGGGCTTTCGAGGTAGACCGCGCGCGTGTTGGGGCGCATCAGGGCCGCGATGTCCGCACCAACCAGCGGGTCGTAGTAGGTGGTCTCGACGCCCAAGCCCGCGAGCGTGCGATCGCAGAAGCGCCGCGTGGGCCCGTAGGCGCTGTCGGTGACGAGCAGGTGGTCGCCCGCCTTCACGCACGCGAGGATCGCGGTGGTCACGGCGGCAAGCCCGTTGGCGGACGTGATCGCGCGGTAGCCGCCTTCGAGATCGGCCATCAGCTCCTCGAAGGCGACGCGCAACGGCATGTTGGTGATGCCGTAGGTCGGGACGGGCTCGCCTGCATCGAAGCGCTTCTGCGTGGCATCCATGTCCGCGAGCGACGCGAACACGACGGTCGAGGCGCGCGCGACCGGGAGGTTGACGGTTTCGGGGTGCGACCTCGGCTTGCGGCCCTTCTGCGCGAGCCGCGTGGAAAGCTTCATTGGCCCAGGGGCCGCACTCGCGCGAGGACGTCGAGCGTGTGGCGCGTGCCGTTGCGGGCTTCGAACGTGAACGTGAGGGGGACGCGGTCATGCTCGCCGACCGGCTTCTTCATCTCGAGCAGCATCACGTGATAGCCGCCGGGCTTCAACTCCACGCGCTGGCCCGCGGGGATCGGCACGGCGTCGACCGCCTCCATGCGCATGACGCCATCCTTCATCTCGGAGGCGTGGAGCTCGGCGGATTTCGCCAGCGGCGATTTCACCGCGACGAGCTTCAGGTCCTCGGTGGCCTCGAACGTCGCGTACGCGCCGGTCGAATTCTGCGCCGGCACCATGCCCCTCACCCAGACATCTTTCGCGGTCACCGACGCTTCTACCCCGAGTGAGGAAACTGCGAGGAAGAAGGTGAGAAAAATCGTTGAAACCGCCGATGAACGCCGATGAACGCCGATGCTTTGCTGAAGGTTCGTGAATTTCATGGGAGGCTCTGTCTCATGTTTTTTCATTGCCCGAATCATTCCCCGCCGCCGAAAATGCTCTCCATCTCCCGGCGAATCTTCACCGCCTGCGACGAAGCGTCGTATTCGACATCGTCCCAGCTCAGGCTCTCGCCCTCGGGGATATCGCGCTTCAACTTCACCTTGTGGGCGAGCCCGATGGGCAGAGCGCGCTTCGCGGCGGAATCGCTCGCGGCCATGAGCCGGCCCCACACGGTGTAGCCGCCCTCGCCGTCGAGCGTCTCGCCCGCCTTGAGCGCGCGCTTCGCGGTGGCCACGCAGTCGCCTCTCCATCCGCTCGCCACGCCGGTGGCTTCCTTTCGCAGCGCCACGCTCGCGACACTGATGCCGAGCTCGAGGCCGATCAGGTGGCTCGGCTTGTACATCGAGGCGTATTCGCCGCTCGGGTCGGTCACGATGCCGTACTCCTGGAAGCAGCGGCGCACGTAGTCGCTTTCGGCGGCGAAGGTGACGTAGACGCCCCAGCGCAGGTCGCGGAAGACGGGACGCCCGTCGCGCTCGACGCTCGACACCACTTCGACCTGGCCGGCGTGATGCAGGTCGCCTCCGGCGGAGCGCGGGCGCAGCACGCGCGGAAGATCGTCCACGCCGCACGGCGGGAAATGCAGGCCCTCGGGCGCGGGCGTGAGGCCGGTCGCGTTCGCCACCGCCGCCATCTCGAGGCCGCTCTTGGTGCCGTCGAGGAACGAGTTGAACATCTGCGCGTTGAAGTCGCCCTTCGCCACCATCTCGTCGCTGAATCCGTAGTGGCCCCACACGGTCTTCGGCGTCGCGGCGTGATAGGCCGGCAGGTACTTGGTGCCCTTGCCCGCGGCGACCACGGTGAAGCCCGCGGTGCGCGCCCAGTCGACCAGCTCGCAGATGAGCGCGGGCTGATCGCCATACGCGAGCGAATAGACGATGCCCGCTTCGCGCGCGCGTTGCGCGAGCAGCGGCCCCGCCAGCGCATCGGCCTCGACGTTGACCATCACGACGTGCTTGCCTTCGCGGCAACACGCGAGCACGTGTGCGATCCCCGCCGCGGGGCTGCCGGTCGAATCGATCACCACCTCGGTCGCGGGATGGGCGATCGCCTTCTGCACGTCGTCGGTGACGCACGTGGTGCCGGCCTGCGCCGCCTCGTCGAGCGTGCGGGCGCCGAATTGCTGCGCGCTCCAGCCGACGCGCGCGAGCGAGGCCTTGGCGCGATCGGGCGCGAGATCGACCACCGCGAGGATCTGCAGCCCCGGCGTGCGCTGCGCCTGGGAGAGGTACATCGAGCCGAATTTTCCGGCGCCGATCAGCACTGCGCGCACCGGGCGGCCTTCCGAAGCGCGGCCCTGCAGGAGGCGATGAAGGTTCATTTGGAGATTTAATCCCGCCACCGGATTACAGTTGAAATCCGGGCGGTAGGAATTGGCGGACGGACGGCATAGCAGTTTACCGTCCCTGTAGCGGAAAATGCATCTATGAACGACCTGGGCGTCCCGGGGCCCGAGGGCTTCGAGGCGCGGCTTGCGGCGCTGACGCCGGGACTCGACCTGCTCGGGCTGCCCGCCTGCGTCCTCGACCGCGATTTGCGCTACCGCTACCTGAACGCGGCGTACGTGAGGCACAGCGGCCGCGGTCCCGCGGATTTCCTCGGCCTCACGCCGGGCGAAGTCTTCCCCGACACGCCGCCCGACGACCGCCGCCAGAAGATGAACCGCGCGCTCGCGGGCGAGGCGGTCATCTTCAACCGCCGCACGATGCGCGGCCCGAGTGCCGGCCTGTGGGTGCGCGCGCACTACATGCCGCTGCGAGACCACGCCGAGAGCGTCGTTGGCGTGGTGGTGATCCTGGTCGACGTGCAACAGCTGAAGGACGTCGAGGCCGCGCTCGAGGAGCGCGAGCGCCATCTTTCGCTCATCATGGATTCGGTCGGATTCCCGATCACCTACCTGGACCGCCAGCAGGTGATCCGCTTCGCCAATCGCCCGAGCCGCGAATGGTCCGGCCGCGCGCCCGAGGAGATGGTCGGCAGGTCGCTGCGCGACCTCGCTTCCGAGGACGTGCTCTCGACCGCGGCCCCGCTGCTCGAGCGCGCGCTCGGCGGAGAGGCCCTCACCTACGAGCGCGAGGCGGCCTGGCCGAGGCGCGACAAGCGGCGCATCCGCGGGCACCTGATTCCCGACCGCGACGCCGCCGGCGATGTGCGCGGCGTGCTCGTCGTGGTGATGGACATCGAGGAAGACATCCAGCTGCGCGAGGCGATCCACGACCAGCGCAAGCAGCTGAAGCTCGTGGTCGACAACATCGGCGTGCCGATGAGTTACATCGACCGCGACCTGCGCTTCCGCTTCGCCAACCAGCGCGGAATCGATTGGCGCGTTGCCGATCCCGAGGAAGCGATCGGCAAGCACGTGAGCGAGATCCTCGACCCCGCGTCGATGCAGGTGATCCTGCCCGAGATCGCGCGCTGCCTCGCGGGCGAGAAGCGCGTCTACGAGCGCCTCGCGACCACCACCGGCGGCGAGAAACGCTGGATGCGCGTGCATCTCGTGCCCGACGTCGGCGCCGACGGCACGGTGCAGGGCCTCTACACGCTGGTGATCGACGTGGACCACGACCACCGGCTGCGCGAAGCGCTCGAGCGCCAGGAAGCGCAGCTGCGCTACTTCGCCGAGAACATTCCCGGCCCCGCGGCGGTCGTCGATGCGGATTTCCGCTATGTCTTCGTGAACAAGGTGTTCGAGCGCATTCGAGGGCAGAAGCTCGCCGACATCGTCGGCCGGCCGGTGCGAGAGCATTTCGGCGCGGAGGCGTGGGCGCAGTACCTCGAGCCCTTCGTCGAGCGCATGAAGCGCGGCGAGCACTGCACCTACGAGCGCCTCATCGGCCCGCCGGGCGGCGAGCGCCGCTGGCACCAGGTGCAGCTCGCGCCGATCATGGACGAGGAGGGCCATTTCAACGGCTACTTCAGCGTCGGCAGCGACATCCACGACATCAAGCTCGGCGAGGAGCGCCTGCGCCACCAGCAGGAGCAGCTGCGGCTCTTCGCCGACAACATCCCCGATTCCGTCGCCTACCTCGACAAGAACCGCCGCATCGTGTTCGCCAACCGTCACTTCGCCGAGCAGCGCGGCCTGCGCGCCGACGAGATCGTCGGCAAGACGAGCGCGGAAGTGCTCGGGCCCGACGTGGCCGCCTGGATCGCGGAACGCACGCAGAAAGTGCTCGACCGCGGCGAGATCGCGACCTACGAGCGCCAGGTGCGCATGGCCGACGGCGAGATGCACTGGTTCCACGTGAAGGCGGTGCCGCATTTCGACGAGCAGGGCGCGGTAGTCGGCATGTACGTGGTCGGCCACGACATCCACGAGGTGAAGCAGGCCCAGGCCCAGCTCGCCGCGCGCGAGGAGGAGCTGCGCTTCTTCGCCGAGAACATTCCCGAGGCGATCTGCTACATCGATCTCGAGCGCGGCTGCACCTTCGTGAACAACGTCTTCCTCGCCACCCGCGGGATCACGCGCGAGTTCGCCCTCGGCAAGCATCCCGAGGACGTGTACTCGCCCACGCTGATCGAAGGGCTGCGCCCGCACCTGGCGCGCGTGGTCGGCGGCGAGGAGTCGATCTACGAGCGGCCCGTGCGCCTGCCTTCGGGCGAGGAGCGCTGGGTGCGCGTGCGGCTCACGCCGCGCCACGACGCGCTCGGCGTCGTGCGCGGCTACTACGTCGTGTCGAACGACATCCACGACATCAAGACCGCCCAGGCCGCGATCGAGGACAAGGAGCGCCAGCTGCGGCAGGTGATCGATTCGATTCCCACGCCGATGTGCTACGTCGACGCGGGCACGCACTATCGCTATGTGAACGACGCCTTCCTCGCCTACATCGGCAAGCGCGCCGAGGAAATCGTCGGGCATTCGGTGCGCGACGTGCTCGGCGACGAGCGCTGGGGATTGCTGCAGCCGCATCTGGAGCGCGTGAAGAACGGCGAATCGCTGGCGGTCGAGCGGCTGGTGCGCTGGGCCGACGGGCGATCGCGCTGGATGACGGTGCGCCTGTCGCCGCGCTTCGTGGACGGCCACTACCTCGGCTACTACGCGACCACCAGCGACATCCACGAGCAGAAGGCGGTGGAGGAGGAGCTGCGCCGCGCCAACTCGATCCTCTCGGCGCACTTCGACAACACGCCGCTCGCGGTGATCGAGTGGGATACCGAGATGCGCATCGTGCGCTGGTCGGGGCAGTCGGAGAAGATCTTCGGCTGGCAGGCCTCGGAAGCGCTCGGCCGATCGCTCAACGGATGGCGCCTCATCTACGAAGAGGATGCGGTCGCGGTCGCGCGCACGATCCACGAGCTGGTGCTCGGGCCCGAGACGCACGCGACGCTGCTGCACCGCAACTACCGCAAGGACGGCTCGGTGATCTGGGTCGAGTGGCACCTCTCCGCGCTGCGCGACGAGGGCGGGCGCGTGATCTCGATCCTGTCGCTCGCTCAGGACGTCTCCTCGCGCATCCAGGCCGAGGAGCGCTTGCAGTACATGGCCACGCATGATGGCCTCACCGGGTTGCCGAACAGCGTCCTGCTCAACGACCGCCTCGAGGCCGCGCTGGTGCGCGCGAAGCGCTCCGGCAGCCGCGTCGGCGTGATGTTCCTCGATCTCGACCATTTCAAGGACGTGAACGACACGCTCGGCCACCGCGTGGGAGATGCGCTGCTGAAGGAGCTCTCGCGCCGCATTCGCGCCGCGTTGCGCCAGGCCGACGTGCTCGCGCGCATCTCCGGCGACGAGTTCGTGATCGTGCTCGAGGATTTGCCCGACGAGGGCGCGCCGGAGCGCGTGGCGCGCAAGATCCTCGACGAGGTGCGCCGTCCATTCCAGGTCGAGACCAACGAGATCCACGTGAGCGGCAGCCTCGGCCTCGCACTGCATCCGGATGACGGCACCGACGCCGAGACGCTGCTGAAGAACGCCGACGCGGCGATGTACCACGCGAAGGAATTGGGCCGCAACGGCTTCCGCCTGTTCTCTTCCGAGCTCGCCGCGCGCCGCGCGCAGCGCCTGCAGGTGGAGACGGCGCTACGGCGCGCGCTGCGCGAGGACGAGCTGATCCTGCACTACCAGCCGATCGTCGACATCGCCAGCGGCGAGGTGAACCGCGCCGAGGCGCTGCTGCGCTGGCACGATCCGGAGCGCGGCCTGATGCTGCCGCAGGGCTTCATCCCGCTCGCCGAGGAAAGCGGGCTGGGGCACGCGATCGGTCAATGGGTGCTCGATGCCGCCTGCCGCCAGGCGCGGGCGTGGCGCGATGCCGGCCTGGGCAACATCAACGTGTGCGTGAACCTCTCGCCGGGCCAGCTGCGCGACACCGCGATGATCGCGGATCTCAAGCGCACGCTCGCGCGCACCGGCTGCGAACCGGGCTGGCTGGAGTTCGAGATCACCGAGACCAGCATGGTGCGCGACGTGGAGGGCGCGAGCCTGGTGCTCGCCAAGCTGCGGGCTCTCGGCGTGCGCATCGCGATCGACGATTTCGGCACCGGCTTCTCGAGCCTGTCGCACCTGCGCCACCTGCCCGTGGATGTGCTCAAGGTCGACAAGGCGTTCGTCGCCGACATCGACGAGATCGAGAACCGCCGCGGCGAGACCGCCGGCGGCGCGGCCATCGTCTCGGCCGTGATCGGGCTCGCGCGCGGCCTCGGCCTCGACGTCGTGGCCGAGGGCGTCGAGAAGAAATCGCAGCTGAACTTCCTCACGCGCGAAGGCTGCCACGCCTGCCAGGGCTACCTCCTCTGCCCGCCGCTCCCCGCCGCCGAGTTCGAGCACTGGATGCGGCAGAGGAAAAAGCTCACGCTGCGACCGAAGCCCAAGGCGCCGGTGGTGCGCAAGAAGAGGCGCGTGCACGTGAAGTGAATTCGGGGGTGGGTCGACGGCCTTTGGCATTGGGGGGGGGGAACCCCCCGACACCCCGGCTGGGGGTCGCGCGGGGCGGCGGCCGGGGGCTGGGGGGGGGGGGGGGAGGC
>JANPHA010000190.1:0-14571 GCA_031424255.1 Burkholderiales bacterium
GCCGATCACGCCATGCAGCGCGGCGAGCGTATCTCCGATGGAAACCCCGACGCGCACCGGCACGCGCCCGGGCTCGCCGGTCAGATGCCGCAGCCCGCCCATCGATTCGCCGATCACGCCGAAGCCGGGGCGATCCTTGTAGGGCCCGGTCTGGCCATATCCGGAGATGCGCAGCATGATGAGCCGCGGGTTCACCTTGTGCAGCGCTTCCCACCCCAGGCCCCAACCCTCCAGCGTTCCGGGCTTGAAATTATCGATCAGCACGTCGGCCTCGCGCGCGAGCTCGCGCACCACCACCTGCCCATGCGCCGCGCGCAGGTCGAGGCAGACCGAGCGCTTGTTGCGCGACTGCACTTCCCACCAGACGGATGTGCCGTTGCGCAGCATCCGCCATTTGCGCAGCGGGTCCCCCACCCCCGGCGGCTCGACCTTGATCACGTCGGCGCCGAAATCGCCGAGCGTCTTGCCGGCGAAGGGGCCCGCGATCAGCTGGCCGAGCTCGAGGACCTTGATGCCTTGGAGCGCTTGCATGCCGGCCATATCCGAATCTCAAGACCCGACGACCGGCGTGGCCTTCTGCGATGACACGAAGATGATCGCGTCGGTGACCGCCACCACGTCGTGCTCCTCGCCGGGGATGGTGAAGAGATAGTCGCCTTGGTCCAGCGCCACACCGCCGAGCGTGACACTGCCCGCGAGCACGACCACTTCCTCGGTCCCGTGATGCGCGTGCTGCGGAAAGCGCGAGCCCTTCTTGAGGCGCACCACCGACGAGCGGCCGCCGGTCTCGTTGTTGCGGAAGAGGCTGCGTTCGATCCCCGGGTAATCGGTCGGCTTCCACTCGCGTTCCGCGGCCTTTTTCACCAGCATGATTTCCTCCGTATCGGTCCTGGACGAATACGCCATTCTGCCCTCATCGCTCGATCTCCATCGCCGTCCTCACCGCCTCGATGCGGATCTCCTCGGTGAGGCGCGCCTTGTACTCGGCAAACCGCGGCGTGGTCTTGACCGTGTAGTGGCGCGGATGGTCGAGCTCGATCGCCAGCTCCGACTTGATGCGCCCCGGCCGCGCGCTGAACACCGCCACGCGGTTGGCCATGAAGATCGCCTCGTCGATGTCGTGGGTCACGAAGAGCACGGTCTTGCGGTGGCGCTCCCAGATCTCGAGCAGCAGCTCCTGCATGAGGCCGCGCGTCTGGTGGTCGAGCGCGCCGAACGGCTCGTCGAGCAGCAGGATCTTCGGATCGTTCGCGAGCGCCCGCGCGAGCGCTGTGCGCTGCTGCATCCCGCCGGAGAGCTGCTTCGGATAGTGGTCCTCGAAGCCGTCCAGGCCCACCTGGTGGATGTACTCGCCCACGATGAGATCGCGCGTCTGCGACGGCACGCCCGCCTCGCGCAGGCCGAACGCGATGTTGTCGCGCACGGTGAGCCACGGGAAGAGCGTGTACGACTGGAACACCATGCCGCGATCCGCGCCCGGCGCCTTGATCGGCACGCCGTCGAGCAGCACGCGCCCGGTGGTCGAATGATCGAGGCCTGCGACGACGCGAAGCAGCGTGGACTTGCCGCAGCCCGACGGACCGAGGATCGCGATGAAGTCGCTATCCTCGACGGCGAGCGTGGTCTCCTCGAGCGCTCTGGTGGGTGCGCGCCGTCCCGCCCCCGGAAACGTGCGGCTCACGCGCTCGATCGACAGTCGTGCCATGCCTCAGGCGCTCCACGCGAATGCGCGGCGGTTGGCCGACTTGAACGCGTAATCCGAGACGAGGCCGATCACGCCGATCACGAGGATGCCGAAGATGATCTGCCCGGTGTTGAGCAGCGCCTGGCTGTCGGTGATCATGTGGCCGATGCCGCGCTCGGAGCCGATCAGCTCGGCGACGATCACGTAGGTCCACGCCCAGCCGAGCACGGTGCGCAGGATCTCGGCGATCTCCGGTGCGCTCGCGGGAAGCAGCACGCGCTTGACGACACTCCAGTCGCTGCACCCCAGCGTGTACGCCGCCTCCACCAGGTCGCGGCGCGTGGCGCCCACCTTCACCGCGATCATCAGCACCATCGGAAAGAACGCGCCGATGAAGATGAGCGAGAGCTTCTGCGCCTCGCCGATGCCGGCCCAGAGGATCAGGAGCGGGATGAAGGCCGACGCCGGCAGGTAGCGCGAGAACGAGATGAACGGCTCGAAGAACGCCTCGACCGGCTTCCACGCGCCCATCGCGATGCCGAGCGGCACGGCGAGCGCCGCGGCGATCGCGAACCCGCCGAGCACGCGCCAGACGGTATAGCCGATGTCCTTCGCGAATCCGTGCTGCGTGAAGAGCTCGCGACCCTCGCGCAGCATCGTGAGCGGATCGGCGAGGAAGGTCTTCGGGACGAACCCGCCGAACGTGGCGAGCGCCCACGCGGCGAAGAACAGCACGAAGAACAGGATGCCGAGCGCGACCGCGGCCGCGCGGGAGACGGGCTTGAGCGGGGTCACCGTCTCATTGGATGAAGCGCGTATCCACGATGGTGGCGATGTCCGGGATCGACTTGATGATGCCGATCTCGAGCAGCAGGTCGGCCGCCTCCTTCGAGAAGGCCTGGTGCTCGCCCGCGAAGAACTTGCGGTTGGCGGCCTTGTCCTGCCAGCGCAGGTACTTCTGCGAGGCCTCGAACTGCTCGGCCGATTGCTTCACGTCGGCGCCCATGATCTCGAAGCTCTTCTTCGGATCGCGCTGGATCATCTCCACCGCCTCGAAGTAGCTGTCGGCGAGCGCCTGCGCCGCCTTCGGATTGTCGGCGAGGAATTTGGGCGTGCAGCCGAACGTATCCATGATCATCGGGTAGTCGAGTGTCGTCGCGATGATCTTTCCGGCGGCGGCGTTGGCGCGCACCGTCGACAGATACGGCTCGTAGGTCATGGCGGCGCTGATGTCCTGGCCGGTCACGAACGCGTTCGCGGCGGCCTGGGGCTCGAGGTTCAGCACGCTGACATCCTTCACCGACAGGCCGTTCTTCTTCAGGAACCACGCGAGCGTGAAGTAAGGCGCGGTGCCCGGCGCCGAGGCCGCGACGCGCTTGCCCTTCAAGTCCGAGATCTTCGCGATGTCGTTCCTCACCGCCATGCCGTCGGCGCCGTAGCTCTTGTCCATCTGGAAGATCTGCCGGGTGGGCACGCCGTTCGCGTTCCACACGATCCAGGTCTCGACCGTCGTCGCGGCGCACTGGATGTCGCCCGAGGCGATCGCGAGATGCCGGTCCTTCTGCGGAATCTTCTTGATGGACACGTCGAGGCCGTTCTTCTTGAAGATGCCGGCTTCCTTCGCGAGCGTGATCGGCGCGAAGCCGGTCCAGCCGCTGATGCCGATGGCGACCACCGTGTCCTGGGCGTTTACCGCACCGGCGAAGGCGAGGCAGAGGGATGCGAGGGAAGAGCGCGCGACGATGTTCATGGAATTCTCCGCGATCGATGGATTATTTCTTCGGCTTCGCCGGGGCCGCGGGCGCGGCGGCCGGAGGCGGCATGGATGCCGGGGCCGGGGCCGCTCCCGGACAGACCGCCTTCCACAGCACCTCGTCGCTCGAGCCGGTCGCGATCGGCGTGGGCGCGGCGGTCGCAAAGCTCACGCGGTCGACCGCCTCGCCCTTGCCGTCGACGTCGGCGTACGCCACGAGCTGCTTCATCGCCATCGTCTTTTCCTTGCAGGAGACGAGAGCGTCGGTGACGGTCGAGCGATAGGTCTTCCCGGTGCCGGCATTCTTCTGCGGCGTCTTGAAATCCACGCGGTACTGGAACGCGGTCTGCGGACCGGCCGGTTTCATCGAGCCCGCGTCGAGAGAAAGCTTGCCGACCGCGGTGTCGGCGAGCAGGCGCCAATCGGCGGCGGCGTGGGCGGTGCCGAGCAGGGCGGCAGCGGCGAGGATGACGAGGCGTGCGGCAGCTTGCATGACGGGCTCCGGTGAAGTTTCAGGCGGATAATGCCGCATAACACCGATCTTCGCCCGAGGTTTTCGCATGACTCACAGACGTATCGGGGACACATCCCGAATCGTACGCTCGCCGCGCGGCACGGCGCTCACCTGCAGGAGCTGGCTCACCGAGGCCGCATTCCGGATGATCCAGAACAACCTCGATCCCGAGGTCGCGGAGAATCCCGCGGAGCTGGTCGTCTACGGCGGCATCGGGCGCGCGGCGCGCAACTGGGAATGCTTCGACGCGATCCTCGCGACGTTGAAGCGCCTCGGCGACGACGAATCGCTGCTGGTGCAATCGGGCAAGCCGGTCGCGGTGTTCAAGACCCATCCCGATGCGCCGCGCGTGCTGATCGCCAATTCCAACCTGGTGCCGAAGTGGGCGACCTGGGAGCATTTCAACGAGCTCGACCGCAAGGGCCTGATGATGTACGGGCAGATGACCGCGGGCTCGTGGATCTACATCGGCTCGCAGGGCATCGTGCAGGGCACCTACGAGACGTTCGCCGAGGCGATGCGGCAACATGGCACGGGTGCACCGGGGTCCATCCCCTGGATCCTCACCGCCGGGCTGGGCGGCATGGGCGGAGCGCAACCGCTCGCGGCCACGATGGCCGGCGCCTCGATGCTCGCGATCGAATGCCGCCAGTCGCGCATCGACATGCGCATTCGCACCGGATATCTCGACCGGCAGGCCGCGAATCTCGACGCGGCGCTCGCGATGCTGCGCGATGCCACGGCGCCGGTCTCGATCGCGTTGCTCGGCAATGCCGCCGACATCGTGCCGGAAATCGCGCAGCGCGGCGTGCGCCCGGATCTCGTCACCGACCAGACTTCCGCGCACGACCTGGTGAACGGCTACCTGCCCTCGGGCTGGTCGGTGGAGCGCTGGGATGCGGAGCGTACATCGAATCCCGCGTCGGTCGAGGCGGCGGCGCGCGCATCGATCGTGCGCCATGTCACCGCGATGCTCGAATTCCATCGGCGCGGCGTTCCCACGGTCGACTACGGCAACAACATCCGCCAGGTCGCCCTGGACGCAGGTGTCGCGGATGCTTTCGCATTCCCCGGCTTCGTGCCCGCGTACATCCGCCCGCTCTTCTGCGCGGGCAAGGGCCCGTTCCGCTGGGTCGCCCTGTCCGGCGATCCCGAGGATATCTACAGGACCGATGCCAAGGTGAAGGAGCTCTTCCCCGGCGACGCGCACCTGCATCGCTGGCTCGACATGGCTCGCAGCCGCATTCAATTCCAGGGCCTGCCCGCGCGCATCTGCTGGCTCGGTCTCGGCCAGCGCCACCGGGCGGGCCTCGCGTTCAACGCGATGGTGGCCTCGGGCGAGCTGAAGGCGCCGATCGTGATCGGCCGCGATCACCTCGACACCGGATCGGTCGCGAGCCCGAACCGCGAGACCGAGTCGATGAAGGACGGATCCGACGCGGTCTCCGATTGGCCGCTGCTGAACGCGTTGCTCTCCACCGCCGGCGGTGCCACGTGGGTGTCGATCCACCACGGAGGCGGCGTGGGCATGGGGTACTCGCAGCACGCGGGGGTCGTGATCGTGTGCGACGGCACGCCGACCGCGGCGAAGCGCATCGGTCGCGTGCTCTGGAACGATCCGGCGATCGGCGTCGTGCGCCACGCGGATGCGGGGTATGAAGAGGCGATCGAAGTCGCGCAGCGCGAGCGGCTCGACACGCCGATGACCCATGTTCCTGGCTGAAGGCTGCGTCTGGCCGTATCGCTATCGCCGGGGCTCGAGCGCCCTGATCGTGTCGATGCCGCACGTCGGGACGTTCATCCCCTGGACGATCGGCAGGACGCTCTCCGAATGCGCGGCGCGCCGTCCCGATACCGACTGGCACCTGCCCCAGCTCTACGATTTCCTCGATGCGCTCGACGCGACCGTGATCGCCGCGAATTACTCGCGCTACGTCGTCGACCTCAACCGCCCGCCCGACGGCGCGAATCTCTATCCGGGCCAGGACACGCCGCGGCTCTGCCCGGTCGATACGTTCGACCGGCAGCCGCTCTACCCGCGCGGCGCGCCCTCCGAGGAAGAAATCCAGCGGCGCGTGGCGCGCGTCTGGCGTCCCTATCATCGGCGCATCGAGCGCGAGATCGAGCGCGTGCGCGCGGAGCGCGGCACCGCCCTGCTCTGGGACGCGCACTCCATCACCTCGGAAGTGCCGCGGCTCTTCCCCGGCCGGCTCGCCGATTTCAATCTCGGCACCGCGGACGACACCTCCTGCGATCCCGCGCTCGCGCAAGCGTTGCTTGTCGCTCTTCGCAGACACTCCGCGTATTCGTCGGTGCTCAACGGCCGCTTCAAAGGCGGCTACATCACGCGCCAATACGGCCGCCCCCGGGATGGCGTCCATGCCGTGCAGCTGGAGATGTCCGAGATCGTCTACATGGAGGAAAAATGTCCCTACGGCTTCCGTGAGGACCGCGCCGCAAGCGTGCGCGGGGTGTTGCGGGGGCAACTCGAAACGGCTCTGGACTGGGTCAACCGCGCGCCCGCCCGCCGCGTTTAGGGAGGGGCAAACGGACCCGTCCTGACTTCGAGAGGGAGATAAAGTTGAAAAAGACGATCCTGGGCATGGCCATCGCTTCGGCCCTGGGCCTGAACGCCGGCGCGGCACTCGCGCAATCCTACGGCGACGTGGCTCGCGTAGTCTCATCCACACCCGTATTCGATACCGTCACCACGCCGCGGCGCGAATGCCGCATCGAGCAGGTGACCGCCTATGAAGAGCGGCGCAGCGTCGAGCGCGTCGCCGAGCCGCGCTCGGGCATCGGCGCGGGCACGGTGCTCGGCGCGATCGTCGGCGGCGTCATCGGCCACCAATTCGGCAACAGCAGCGCCGGCCGCGACCACGGCACCGCCGCGGGCGCCGTCGTCGGCGGGCTCGTCGGCAACCAGATCGATCGCGATGCGGGCGGCGGCTACCAGAGCGCTTCGCGCGAGGTCGCCGTCGACCGCGTGCCGGTGACGCGCGAGGTCGAGCGGTGCGCGAATGTGGCCGAGCGCACCGAGCGCATCGTTGGTTATGACGTACGCTACGAGTACCACGGGCACGAATTTGCAACACGCTTGCCGTATGATCCCGGCACGCAGATGCCGGTCAACATCGAGGTCCGGGCGCCCGTGGCGCGTGGAACTTTGGCGCAACCGCGCACGCCTAACTATCGCGGAACGTTCTAAGAGGAACACCATGAAAAAAACCATCATCGCGGCTGCGGCCGCCCTTGCTTCATCCCTGGTTCCCTCGGCCTTCGCCGACGCCTTTCCCGACAACGCCCGCGTGATCTCGGCGCGGCCGGTCGTCGAGCGCATCCCGATCGCGCGCGAGGAGTGCTACAACGACCGCGTGCGCGGCTACGAGGAGCGGCGCGTGACGCGTTCCGATACGGGTGCCGCCATCGGCCCCGGTACGGTGCTCGGCGCCATCATCGGCGGCGTGGCCGGCCACCAGTTCGGCAACAGCAGCGGCGGCCGTGACCGCGGCACCGCGGCCGGCGCCATCGTCGGCGGGCTCGTCGGCAACCAGATCGATCGCGATCGCGGCAACGTCGGCGGCGGGCAGACGGTCGAGGTCGAGCGCGTCCCGGTCGATCGCGATGTCGAGCGCTGCCGCACGGTGAACGAGGTTCGCGAGGCCACCGTGGGCTTCGACGTGGCGTATGAGTACCGCGGCCGCACGTTCAATGCGCGCATGCCCTACGATCCGGGCCGCACCCTCCCGGTGCGCGTCGACGTGCAGCCCGAGGAAGGCCGAGCGCCGCCGCGCGGTCCCGGCCCGCGTGCTCCGGTCTATCGTCCCTGAAGAGTTCATGTCCCGATCCGACGGCGCCTCCGGGCGCCGTTTTTTTTCTGCGCCGGTAGGCGGTGTCCTACGGGCACGCGCGGCCTATTTTCGGGAACGCGCCCGCGTGCAACGGTCCAACCCGTGTGAGCCTTCAGGGGAAGGCGATCTCTCTTTGGAGCGACACGATGAAATCGAAAACACTCAGGATTGCACTCACGGCTTTGTTCACCGCCACTGCGGTGCCCGCCTTTGCCGAGGGCTACGGCGGGGACGACCGCACCCCGCCCACGTACGCGCCGGGCTCCGGCCCGCGCTACGAGGCGCCCCGCTACGAGCCGGGCTATGACCCGCGCTACGATCCGCAGCCCGCGTACGACCCGCCGGTCTACGACGCGCGCGACTACCGCAACCGCGGCGACGTCGCACGCGTCATCGATTCGCGCCCGGTCTATGCGGAATCGCTCCATGACGAGTGCTGGAACCCGCGTGCCGGCCATTACGAGGAAGTGCGCAACAGCAAGCGCACCGGCATCAAGGGCGCTGCGATCGGCGCTGTCGCGGGCGGAGTCATCGGGCACCAGGTCGACCACGGTGGCGGCACCGCGGTCGGCGCGATCCTGGGCGGCCTGATCGGCAACCAGATCGAGAAGCGCAACAACGAGGATCAGCAAAACGACCTCGACCGCTCGCGCTGCCGCGTGGTGAGCGATGGCATGACGAACGACGTCCAGGCCTACGATGTGCGCTACGAGTACAGCGGCCGGCAGTACACGACGCGCCTCGCGAGCGATCCGGGGCGCAGGCTGCGCCTGGGCGAGGAGATCCGCCCCGACGGCCGCCCGTATGACGCGTACGTGCGCAATGACCGGCCGAATCGATAGGCCGCTTTTCCTGCGAAAGGGCCGCCGCGCGCGGCCCTTTTTTTATTGTTTCATGGAGACCGCAACACGCCACCGAAGACGACGCTGCGCGGCTTCCCCCCCGAGATCGACCAGGCGAGCTCGGCGGGATGCGCCGCATCCCAGATCGCGAAGTCCGCGCAGTTTCCGGGCTCGAGCGTGCCCACGTCGTCCAGCCCCAGCGCGCGCGCCGCGTGCGTCGTGATCCCCGCCAGGGCCTCCTCGGGCGTCAGGCGGAAGAGCGTGCACGCCATGTTGGCGATGGTGAGGATCGAGGTGCACGGCGACGTGCCCGGATTGTTATCGGTGGAGATCGCGATCGGCACACCGTGGCGACGCAGCGCCTCGATCGGCGGGAGCCGCGTTTCGCGCAGGTAGTAGAACGCTCCCGGCAGCAGGACCGCGACCGTGCCCGACTGCGCGAGCGCCTTCACTCCGGCCTCGTCGGTATGCTCGAGATGATCGGCGGACAGCGCGCGAAATTCCGCGGCGAGCGCGGCGCCCTCGAGGTTGGAGAGCTGGTCCGCGTGCAGCTTCACGCGCAAGCCATGGCGGTGGGCGGCTTCGAAGACGCGCCGCGTCTGCGCGGGCGTGAAGCCGATGCCTTCGCAGAACGCGTCGACCGCGTCCGCCAGAGCGCATTTTGCCGCCGCGGGAATCATCTCGTCGCACACGAGATCGACGTAGGCATCGGCGCGCTTCGCATACTCCGGCGGCACGGTGTGTGCGCCCAGCAAAGTCGCCCGGATGCGCACCGGGTTGCCGCTGGCAAGGGAGCGTGCCACGCGCAGGCACTTGAGCTCGCTCGCGGTATCGAGGCCATACCCCGACTTGATCTCGACAGTGGTGACGCCCCCGGCCATCAGCGATGCGAGCCGCGCCTGCGCCTGCGCGCGCAGCTCGTCGCCGCCCGCCGCGCGCGTCGCCTTGACGGTCGCGAGGATGCCCCCGCCGGCACGCGCAATCTCTTCGTAGGTCGCGCCGTTGAGTCGCGCCTCGAACTCGCGCGCGCGATTGCCCGCGTACACGAGGTGCGTGTGGCAATCGATCAACCCCGGAGTGACGAGCGCGCCTCTCGCGTCGAGGATCTCGTCGCCCGCGCGCGCCACCGCGAGCGATTCGGCCGTCGCTCCGATCCAGCGGATGCGTCCCGCATGCGTGGCGAGCGCGCCATTTTCGATCATCGAGTAACGTCCGCCGCGCATTGTCGCGATGCGCGCGTTCACCAGCATCAGGTTGCCCATGGCCGGTATGATAGGGAAAAAAGCACCGACCGCGATGCCCTCCCTCCTAGCCGACCGCGCGCTCCTTCCTTCGGGATGGGCGCACGACGTGCTGCTCGAATGGAACGACGCCGGAATGCTCACGCGCGTCGAGGCGGGCGTGCAGGAAAGCGGGGCGCCGCGCGCCGCCGGCCCTCTCCTTCCGGGCATGCCGAATGTGCACTCGCACGCCTTCCAGCGCGCGATGGCGGGACTCGCGGAATTCCGCGGCCATCCGACCGACGATTTCTGGACCTGGCGCGAGGAGATGTATCGGCTCGTGCGGCTGCTCACGCCCGAAGACATCGAGGCGATCGCGACCCATCTCTACATCGAGATGCTCAAGCACGGCTACACCACGGTCGCCGAATTCCATTACCTGCACAACGCTGCCGACGGGCGCCCCTATGCGAATCGCGCGGAGCTCGCCGAGCGCATCCTCGCCTCGGCGACCGAATCCGGCATCGCGCTCACGTTGTTGCCGGTGCTCTATGCGCACGGCGGCTTCGGCCACAAGGCGCTCTCCCCCGCGCAGCGCCGCTTCGGCGGCGACCCCGCCGCCATCGTCGAGCTGTTGGGCGAGATCGCGAATTTCCACCTGCCTGCCCCGCTGCTGCGTCTTGGCGTCGCACCGCACTCGGTGCGCGCGGTCGACGCATTGATGCTCACCGAGATCGTCGATGCGGCCACGCGCCTCGATGCCACGATGCCGATCCACATGCACGTCTCGGAGCAGGTGGCGGAGGTCGAGGAGTGCCTCAACACCCACGGCACGACGCCGCTAGCGTGGGTCGCCGACCTGGTCGAGGTGGACAAGCGCTGGACCTTCATCCACGCGACGCATCTCACGCTGCTCGAGACGCGCCGCCTCGCCCGCACCGGCGCCTGCGTCGGGCTCTGCCCGATGACCGAGGCCAACCTGGGCGACGGGATCTTCGAGTTCCTGCCGTGGTTCGAGCAACGCGCGCCGTGGAGCATCGGCGGCGACAGCCACGTGTCGGTGAGCCCCTTCGAGGAATTGCGCCAGCTCGAATACAGCCAGCGCCTGCGCCTGCGCGTGCGCAACGTGGCCTCCGACGAGGAAGCGCCCGACGTCGCCGCCAACCTGTGGCGCGCCGCCGCCACGGGCGGGGCGCAGGCCGTGTCGCATCCGGTGGGCGCGCTCGCGCCGGGGCGGCGGGCCGACCTGGTGATCGTGGACGGCGACGATCCCGATTTCGAACGGCTGGAGGCCTCCGCGATCCTCGGGGTGGCGATCTTCTCCGGGAACTCCAACCGCGTCCGCGACGTCTTCGTTTCAGGAAGAGCCGTCATCGAGCAGGGCCGCCATGCCCGCGAGGTAGAATCGACCCATGCCTTTCGCGCGGCCCTGCGCCGGCTGCGCGCCGCACCATAAGCAACGCCAATCGCGCGAATCGATACAATCAATTGGACGCTCGCGGGGTCCGGGACTACCCTCGGAGAAGCGGCTTTCGAATCCGCACCCGGCATCCCCCGTCTCATCCCAGGAGGCACTCCGCATGAAGCCACTCAAAGGCACCAAGACCCACGATAACCTCAAGGCCGCTTTCGCCGGGGAATCCCAGGCGAACCGCCGTTATCTCTATTTCGCGAACAAGGCCGATGTCGAGGGCCAGAACGACGTCGCGGCGCTGTTCCGATCGACCGCGGAAGGCGAGACCGGGCATGCGCACGGGCACCTCGATTACCTCGCCGTGGTCGGCGATCCCGCGACCGACCTGCCGATCGGCAGCTCGCGCCAGAACCTGAAGGCCGCGGTTGCCGGCGAGACGCACGAGTACACCGACATGTACCCGGGCATGGCGAAGGCCGCGCGCAACGAGCAGTTCGACGAGATCGCCGACTGGTTCGAGACGCTCGCCAAGGCCGAGCGCTCCCACGCCAACCGGTTCCAGAAGGCGCTCGACGCCCTGACGGACTAGGTCACCGGCCGCGAGGCACGAAGCGCGAGGGGAGGCCGTTTCTCGCGTCTGGTGCCTTCGCGCCTTTTGACGGCGCACATCCCATGACGATCCGCGAAGGCAGCCTCGAGGCGCCCACACGCCACCCGATCGATTGGAAGAACCCGGAATATTTCGATCTGGAAAAGATCCTCGCCGAGACCGGGAGGATCTTCGACATCTGCCACGGCTGCCGCCGCTGCGTGAGCCTGTGCAACACGTTTCCCACCCTCTTCGACCTGATCGACGCGGGTCCGAGCGGCGAGCTCGACGGCGTGCCCCGGGAGAAATACTGGCAAGTCGTGGACCAGTGCTACCTCTGCGACCTGTGCTACATGGTGAAGTGCCCCTACGTTCCGCCGCATCCGTGGAACGTGGATTTCCCCCACACGATGCTGCGCGCGAAGGCCTACCAGTTCCGCGAGGGCACGCTCAAGCACCCGGTGCGCGACCGGGCGTTGTCGTCCACCGACAGGAACGGCAAGCTCGCGACGATTCCGGTCGTGGTGCAGATCGTGAATGCCGCCGCCCGTTCCGCGCCGCTGCGCGCGCTCGGCGAGAAGGTGGCGCACGTGGACAAGGACGCGTGGGTCCCTGAATTCGCCGCTCGCAAGTTCCGCTCCGCCGCCGCCCCGAGCAAGCCCTATCCGGTGAAGGATGGCGCGCTCACCCCCGGCAAGGTCGCGGTGTTCGCCACCTGCTACGTGAACTACAACGAGCCCGGCATCGGCCACGATCTGCTCAAGCTCCTCGACCACAACGAGATTCCCTACGTTCTCGTGGAGAAGGAAGCGTGCTGCGGGATGCCGAAGCTCGAGCAGGGCGATCTCGATTCCGTCGAGAAGCTGAAGGACGCGAACATTCCCCACCTCGCGAAGCTCGCGCGCGCCGGCTACGCGATCGTGACGCCGGTGCCTTCGTGCACGCTCATGTACAAGCAGGAGCTGCCGCTGCTGTTTGCCGACGAGGAGGACGTGGCGCTGGTGCGCGATGCGATGTTCGAGCCGTTCGAATACCTGATGGCGCGCCAGCGCGACGGGCTTCTCAAGACCGACTACCGCAGGGCGCTCGGCAAGGTCGCCTATCACGTGCCCTGCCATGAGCGCGTGCAGAAGATCGGCACCAAGACGCGTGAGGCGCTGGAATCGGTGCCCGGCACCGAGGTGCTCACGATCGAGCGCTGCTCGGGGCACGCCGGCACCTGGGGCGTGAAGGAGGAATTCCACGACATAGCGCTGCGGATCGGCCGTCCGGTAGTGCGCCAGGTCGCCGATTTCGCGCCCGACTTCTTCGCCTCCGATTGCCCGATGGCCGCGCACCACATCGCCGAGGGACTGGGCGATGACCGCGGCGGCGCGCAATTGCGCCATCCGATCACCCTGCTGCGCATGGCCTACGGCCTGCCCGACTAGATCCATGGAAAAACTCTCCCCCGGCTCCCTGATGACGCTCGAGGCGTACGCCCGGTCGCGCAAGGACTTCCGCGCGAAGGTGATCGCTCACAAGAAGAACCGCACCGTCCACCTCGGCGAGCATGTGACGCTGATCTTCGAGGACGAGCTCACCATCCGCTACCAGGTGCAGGAGATGCTGCGCATCGAGAAGATCTTCGAGGAGCAGGGCATCCAGGACGAGATCGACGCCTACAACCCGCTGATTCCCGACGGGCGCAACTTCAAGGCGACGATGCTGATCGAGTACGAGGATGTGGAGGAGCGCAGGCTCGCGCTCTCGAAGCTGAAGGGCATCGAGGACCAGGCCTGGATCCGCGTCGAGGGCTGCCCCAAGGCGTTCGCGACCGCCGACGAGGACCTCGAGCGCGAGAACGAGGTGAAGACCTCGGCGGTGCACTTCCTGCGCTTCGAGCTCACGAAGGAGATGGCCGACGCGCTCAAGTACGGCGTGGCCCTCGCCATCGGCGTCGACCATCCCCAGTACACCGCCGCGTCGGACCCCGTCCCCGCGGCCATCCGCACGGCCCTGGTGAAGGATCTCGCCTAGCGAATCGGGAGTCTGACCCCGGAATTCAAATACCGGGGTCAGACTCCGCAATTGGGCGGCTGCCCAGCCAGGCGCCCGCGAGGATCAGCATCATCGCGAGAAGCGAGGTCGCGCTGAGGCGCGCGCCGGCCAATGCGACCAGCATGAAGGTGGAGAGCAGCGGCGTGAGATACGCGAGGTTGCCGATCACGCGCGGATCGCCGCGCTTGATCGCGCGATCCCAGAGGAAAAACGCGGCGCCCATCGGCCCCACGCCCAGGGCGAGGATGAAGAGCCACTCGTCCGCGCGCGGGCGGTAGGGCGGCTCGAAGACGAAGTGGCAGGCGAGCGACGCGATGCCCAAGGCGAGGCAGAACCACGAGACATGCGCGGTGGGCCAATGCGCGAAGCGCCGCGTCATCAGCGAGTAGGTCGACCAGATGAGCGCCGACGCCGCGGCGAACGCGTATCCGATCGCCTCCCCCGCGCCCAGCGTCCCCGCCCCCGCGCCGATCAACAACGCCGCGCCCGCGAATCCCAGCAGGGCCGCGAGCGCATGGCGCGCGCTCCATGCGATGTTCGGCACTATCAGCGGGGCCAGCAACACGATCAGCAGCGGCCAGAGATAGTTGACGAGGTTGGCTTCCACCGCCGGCGCGCGGCGCAGCGCGAGGAACAGGAAGAAGTGGAAGCCGAACAGGCCATA
>JANPHA010000191.1:0-1919 GCA_031424255.1 Burkholderiales bacterium
TCCCTCAAACCGGTGGCGCAATGAAGCGTGTGGCCACACGCCGTGCGGCGCGCCCGTACCTGGAGGCGTTTCGCACCATCATTTCGCGCATTGAAGAATCCTTGAAGGCTGCCGGAGCAAAGCTCACCGAGCCCGTCAAGATGTACGTCGCAGGCGGCGCCGCGCTGCATTTCTACACGGGGGCCGGAATCAGCGAAGACATCGATGCAACGTTCTCCCGGCGCGTGATCCTGCCCCAGGACCTCGAGGTGACCTATCGTGATCGCGACGGTACCCCGCGGCTGCTCTACTTCGATCGGCAATACAACGATACGTTGGGCCTGCTGCACGAAAATGCACATCTCGACTCGATCCCGCTGAATCTGCAAGGCGTGGATCCCAATATCATCGAGGTGCGTCTCCTGAGCCCGGTAGACCTCGCCGTGTCGAAGCTCTCGAGATTTGAAGAAGAGGACCAGAACGACATTCGACTCCTTGCCGAAGCCGGGCTTCTCAACGTCGACGAATTTCGGGAGCATGCGAAAGAGGCCTTGGTCGGCTATGTCGGCGTCCCCGATCGAGTCCGGCCTTCAATCAAGCTTGCGTGCGAAATCATCAAGCGCGCGCCACCTAGCGCGAAAGGGCTCCCATAGCAGGCATTCAGCGACCAGGCTTCGGACTTACGAGTGCCGCAAATGCCGCCTGCGCCCGCTTCATCAAACTGGGATGCAGAATTCCCATCTTTGGCGTCTGTCCGAACGACGGCTTGGGAGGAACGCGAAACCAGACATCTGTGTATGGCAGCGTCACGCGCTTTGCCAAATTGAACTTGGTCGCGAAACTGAGGCCGGCCGCTCGATACGCCTCGCCATCGCCGGGAGCTATGGCGAATTCCCCGGCGTAGAGCTCGTCAACGCGTTGTGAAGTTCCGTACGCGACCACAACACCCAGGGTTCCATCCTCGAACTGCGCCAGGCCTGTGACCAGCGCAGGACGCGGCTTGGGAGCCGCGTGTCCCGCTATTTCCGGAAAGCGGCAATAAACGATGTCACCGGGAACGGGCGGAGGAAACTCGCTTGGCGGCACTTGGCCCGCTTGCGCTCGCTGGCTCGTCGAACAAGGACTCTATGACCCTCGCCTCGCCGTGTTTCCGGTGAACAGCTTCCTCGACATGGGCGTAGGTCTCTTCGCTGAGCGCCCCATCGTCTTTCGGATAACGGGGCACAAAGCGCTGTGCATATTCCACGAGCGCTCGATGAACGGCTTCCGTCTCGGACAAACCAAGGGCGGCGGCCAAGCTCTTCAACGTGCGCCTTGTAACGCCGTCTTTGGTGTCTTTGTCGCGAAACCTGACGAGTAATGAATCTTCACGCATGATATACAAAGTATATCCCCGTTCGGAGGAATGTCAAGCGCCTCGCGGCCACCGCTTTTGCGTCGCCGCCGTTGTACGCTTTCCCCCAGTTGAGCCTGCGCGCCTACGTCGACTTCATGAGATAGCTCTGGAACACCCCGACATGCACCAGCGCAGGCTCGGCCGAGCCCGGCCACAAATCCTCGCTCCGGAATCGCACGTCGTACGTCCGTTCATCCTCCGCGGTCACGCCATGCGCGTGCGCGTCGGGAAAGGGATACGCGGGCGAGATGCCCACGACGACGCCAGTCTTCCCGCGGATGTACCCCGGCATCCGCATATGCCCCGGCACGGAATCCATGCGTACCCGCACTCGATCCCCGATGGCAAAGCTTTCGCGCATCGTGGCATTGCTCCTCCCGGCAGCGCACGGCATCGCCAGCGGGAATGCCCCCTGCGCGCGCCGCTCGAGTTCCTCGCGCGTGATCAGCCCCTTCTCGACGCAGAGTGTGGCGAGGCTCGTGAGGGAACGCTCGTAGTAGCTCGCCGTGAGGTAATGCCGGGGCTCCATGCGCTCGATGGCGTG
>JANPHA010000192.1:0-6635 GCA_031424255.1 Burkholderiales bacterium
CGACACGACGTCGTAGTACGAGCGTGACACGACGATCTGGCCGGGGCGCGCGAAGCTCATGATGCGCTGCGCCACGTTGATGCCGTCGCCGATGATGTTCGGATGGCCGTTGTTGTCCTTCACCAGCTTCACCGGCCCGAGGTTGATGCCCATGCGCACCGAGTCCTCGCCCGAGGCCTCGACCATCGTCGCGGTCATGTTCTCGCGCACCATGGCTTCGCGCAGCGAGAGCGTCACGAACAGCGCATCCTCGGGATCGCCGAGGAAGCTCAGCGCCGCGCCGTCCCCGGTATCGAGGATGATGCGGTCGTTGACGGGGATGTCCTTGATCGCCTCGGACAGGTTGTTGGTGAGGCTCGTCTTGAGGCGGATCTGCTCGGTGACGGGCTTTTTCGAATAGCCCACCAGGTCGATGAACACGACGCTGCAAATGAAGGTTCGGTTTGCCTGATCGAGCATCGTGCGGCCTGGTTTGACGGCGTGGGAGCCGGCCTCGCTGTAGTTGTCGAATTAGTTGTGGTAATGCAGGGACTTACAAAGCGAATTTCGGGCAATTCCTAGTTTAACCGATGTTCCATCAAAAAGCCTGTGCGCCGGATCACAACTCGACGGATTGGCCGTTGAAATCAGCGCTTTCCGGGCCCAGAAGGTAGAGGAACGCGCGCGCCGCCGACTCGGGCGTCCGCAACCGGGATGGCTCCTCGCCCGGATGGCTCTGCCTGCGCTGCGGGGATGAAATAGGACCGGGAATCAGCACATTCATTCGCGGTTTTCCGGCGTGCTCGAGCTCATCGCCCCAGATCGCCGCGAGCGCCGACAACCCTGCTTTCGACACGGCGAAGCCACCCCAATAGGCCCGCGGGTGGGCGCCGTGTGTTTCACCTGTAAAGATCACGGAGGAATCGCGCGCCGCCGAAAGCAGCGGCAGGCAGGCCTTGGTGAGGGCGAAGGGGGCCACGAGGTTTACCCGCAGCAGCGCCTGCCACTGCTCGAGCGTCTGGTCGCCGAGCGGGCCCAGTGGCACGAAATGGCTGGCGCAGTGGGCGATGCCGTCGAGCCGCCGGAGATCGCGGCGCACGAGTGCCGCAAGCGCTTCGAACTCGGGCGCCGCAGCCGTGGCGAGATCGAGCGGGATCATCGCCGGCTCTCCTCCGCCCGCCGCGGTGATCGCGTCGTAGGTCTTCTCGAGCTTCTCCACCTTGCGGCCGAGGAGGGCCACGGTGGCGCCGTGGGCCGCGCATGCGAGGGCGACCGCGCGTCCGAGGCCCTGGCCCGCACCGGTCACCAGGATCACGCGGCCGGCGAGCAGATCGCGCGGCGGGTCGTATTCGGCGGGAAGGGAGGGCGGAGTTTTCGTCATGGCTTCTGCAGGTGCTCGATCGCGGCGCGCGCCGCCTGCTTGCCGCTGCGCACCGCGCTTTCGAGCGTGGCGGGATAGTCGCTCGCGGTGTAGTCGCCGGCGAGGATGAAGCCACGCGCGGCAGTGGTGTTGGACGGGCGATACGCGCCGGGCTTGCAGGCGAACGTGGCGCGCTTCTCGGTGATCGCCTTGGTCCACGCGGGCGCGGGAAGCGGGCCGATGGCGGCGGCGATCTCGCGATGCGCGAGCGTGCCGAGCACGTCGTTGTCGAGATCGAGGTGCGGGCCCGAAGCGGAGATCACGGCGGCGAGCAGGCCGCGGGCGCCGGAGAGCGCATCGCGATCGAATACCCACTGCACATGGCCGCCGACGAGCCCGATCATCGGGAAGGGCAGCTTCACCGGCGCGTCGTATTGCAGGTAGACGGTGGCGATCGGCTCGTGGCGCAGCGTGTCGAGTCCCGCGCGCAGCGACTCCAGGCCGCGGCACGATGCAATCAGCGTATTCACCTGGAACGGGGCGACCGCGCAGACCACGGCATCGAAGCGCCGCGTGCCCCCCGCCGCCTCGAGGAGCCACCCGCCTTCGCCCGCGTCGATCGAGATGATGCGGCTGCCGAGCGCGATCTGCACTCCGCGCTCTCCCAGCCACGCGAGCGCCGCATCGGGAAACAGCGCCGAGAGATCGACCGTCGGAATGAGCAGGTCCGAATCGGCGCGCGATTGAAAGAACGCATCGCGCAACACATTCGCAAACACCCGCGCATCCGCTTCCGCCGTCGGCGTGTTGAGCGCCGCCACGCACAGCGGTTCCCACAACAACTGCCGCACCGCGGCCGGCTGCCTCTCCGCCTCCAGCATTTCCGCCACCGTCAAAACCGGGGACAGACCACGGTTTCCCATTGGCCGAACCGACGTTCCGCCTGCGGTCAACCCGTGGTCTGCCCCCGTTTTGGGGTGGGCCCGGGTTTTGAGCGCGAAGCGCGCGGCGGCCCAGCGTTCGCGCAGCGTGAGGCCGCGCGCGAGCGCGAGCGCGCAGGCGAGGTGCAGCGGCGCCGGCAGGCGTGGCGCGCGCAGGGAGAAGCGGCCGGGAATCCGCAGCGTGAGCGGAAAGCGGCGCAGCGCGCGTTCGGAGACGCCGACCTCGCGGATCAGCGCGAGCGCCTCGCGATAGGCGCCGAGCAGGATGTGCTGGCCGTTGTCGAGCAGCGCTCCGCGGTATTCAACGCGGCGCGCGCGCCCGCCCGCCACGCGGTTCGCCTCGAAGAGCGAGACCGCGACGCCGGCGCGCGTGAGCTCCATCGCCGCGGCGAGCCCGGCGTATCCCGCGCCGACGACCGCGACGTGCCGCGTCAAGTCGTCACCCAGGTCTTCCACGCGATCCAGAGCTTGCGCACCGGCGTGAGCGCGATGCGCCGGTCGAGCACCTCGAAGCCGTCGCGCCGGATCTCGTCGAGCAGCGTGCGATAGATCGCGGACATGATGAGTCCCGCGCGCTGGCTGCGGCGATCCTCGGGAGCGAGCTTCGAGAACGCGAGATCGTAATAGGCGTGCGCGCGCTCGGCCTGCAGCTCCATCACCTTGCGAAAGCCTTCGCCGCCGCGGCGCTCGACGATGTCCTCCGCCCCGAGGCCGAAGCGCGCGAGCTCGTCGGCGGGGAGATACACGCGGCCGCGGCGCGCATCCTCGCCCACATCGCGGATGATGTTGGTGAGCTGGAACGCGATGCCGAGCGCCTCCGCGTATTCGAGCGTCGAGGGATTCGAGTATCCGAAGATCGACGCGGAGAGTTGCCCGACCACGCCGGCGGCGCGATGGCAATAGAGCTCGAGCGATTCGAAATCCGGATAGCGGTGATGGACGAGATCCATCTCCATGCCGTCGATGATCTCGTTCAATCGCGCGGCGTCCAGCCCATGGGGCGCGACGAAGGGTGCCAGCGCCTTGGTGACCGGATGCTGCGGATGGCCGGCGAACAGGTTCGCGACCTCGGTGCGCCACCACGCGAGCTTGGTGCGCGCGATGCCGGGGTCGCTCACCTCGTCGGCGATGTCGTCGACCTCGCGGCAGAACGCGTAGAGCGCGGTGATCGCGCGGCGGCGTTCGGGCGGCAGGAAGAGGAAGCTGTAGTAGAAGCTCGAGCCGCTCTGTGCCGCTTTCTGCTGGCAGTATTCGTCCGGCGTCATAGGGCTCTTGCGATGATCCTGATCCAGTCGAGCTTCGTGAGCACCGGGCGGTGCCGGAATACGTCGCCGGCTACCGCGTCGATTTTATCGAGAATGGCGGCACCTCCCCCGATCGTGGCACGGATCTCGAGACCGAGCCTTCCGGGAAGCCGCTGGCCGAGAGGGGCGCCGGAAGCGAGCAGCACGCGCGCGCGCGCGCATTCGAATGCCATCAACTCGGCCCAGCGCCCGCCCGCATCGTGCGCCGCGATCGCGTCCTCGCCGACGCCGAAGCGCGCGAGATCCTCCCGGGGAAGATAGACGCGGTCCTTGCGCCAATCGAGCGCCACGTCCTGCCAGAAATTGATGAACTGCAGCGCGGAGCAGATCGCATCGGATTGCCGCAGGCTTTCGGCGTCGAGAAAGCCGCGCTGCGGCTGCGTGCGCGAGAAAAGATGCAGCAGCAAGCGGCCCACCGGATTGGCGGATCGGCGCGAGTAGTCGAGCAGCTCGGCGAAATCCGCGTAGCGCTTCTTCACCACGTCCTGGCGAAACGCATCGATCAGGTCCCGAAGGAGCGGCAGCGGAAGTTGATACGCGGCGACGGCGCGCGCGATCGCATCGAAGCGCGCATCGGGCGAGCGGCCCGCGTCGATCGCATCGAGCGCGCGCAGGTACTCGCCGAGCTCCGCGAGCCGCTCGCCATCGGTCCGATCGCCCTCGTCGGCGACGTCATCGGCCGCGCGCGCGAAGCCGTAGATGGCCTCGATCGGAGGGCGCAACCGCGCGGGCAGCAGCCACGAGGCCACCGGAAAGTTCTCGTAATGATCGACCGGCAAGGGAGGGTGGAACCATTTGAATTTTAGGGATTATATCCGTGGAAATGCGCTGGAAGCGGCAAATCGGGAGGCCCCTTTTTGGGGTATAATTCGCTGACCGCGAAAGTGGCGGAATTGGTAGACGCACTGGATTTAGGTTCCAGCGCCGAAAGGCATTGGGGGTTCGAGTCCCTCCTTTCGCACCAGGTCACATTCCCGGGGTCCGCGCGCCCGCCCTCGCGAAGGCATGAGGGAAAACCAACAAGGAAAATGGCAATGCAGCAGGCAGTTCAGAACACGAGCGCACTCGAACGCAACATCAAGGTCTCGGTGCCGATCGCGCAGATCGAGGCCGAGATCGCGGCGCGCCTGAAGCACCTCGCGCGCACCGCGAAGATGCAGGGCTTTCGCCCCGGCAAGGTGCCGCTGAAGATCGTCGAGCGCCAGTACGGGTTCCAGGTGCGCCAGGAAGTGGTGAGCGACACCGTGCAGAAGACCTTCGCCGAGGCGGTGAAGGACCAGAATTATCGCGTTGCCGGATATCCGCGCTTCCAGCCGGTCCCGGTGACCGAGGGTGCCAACAACGTCGAGTACACCGCCACCTTCGAGGTCTATCCCGAAGTGACGGTGGGCGACATCTCGGGCCGCGCGATCGCGCGCCCCGTGACGCAGGTGACCGACGCGAACGTCGACAAGACGCTCGAGACGCTGCGCAAGCAGCGCGCCAAGTACGAGCCGGTGGATCGTCCCGCGGCCGATGGCGACATGGTCAACGTCGATTTCGAGGGCCTGATCGCGGGCCAGCCGTTCGAGGGCAACAAGGCCGCCAACTTCACCGTGGTGCTGGGCGAGGCGCGCATGCTGCCGGATTTCGAGGCGGCAATGGTGGGCATGACCAAGGGCGAGACCAGGACATTCCCGCTCACCTTCCCGCAGGATTACGCCGAGGCGGTGAAGGGCAAGACCGCGGATTTCACCGTGACGGTGAACCAGGTCGCCGAGCCGAAGCTCGCACCCGTCGATGCGGAGTTCGCCAAGTCGCTGGGCGTCGAGGATGGCGATGTCGCGCGCTTGAAGCGTGAGGTGCGCGAGAACATGGACAAGGAAGTGGTGAAGCGCGTGCGTTCGACCGTGAAGGAGCAGGTCATGGATGCGCTGCACGACGCGGCGACGTTCGAGGTGCCGCGTGCGCTGCTGGATTCGGAAATCCAGCGCATGCAGCAGGCCGCGGTCGAGGACCTGAAGAAGCGCGGCATGACCACCCAGGATCTCACGCTGCCGCCGGATCTTTTTACCGACCGCGCCGCGCGCCGCATCAAGCTGGGGCTGCTGGTGTCGGATCTGGTGAAGAAAAACGACCTCGGCGCGAAGCCGGAACAGGTGCGCAAGGCGATCGAGGAGCACGCCGAGAGCTTCGAGCAGCCCGACCAGCTGGTCCGTTGGTACTACGGCGACCCGGCCCGTCTGGGGGAAGTCGAGGCGCTCGTGATGGAGGACAACGTCGTAGAATGGGCCATGGGAAAAATGAAGGTCGAGGACAAGCCCACCGACTTCGACGAACTGATGGGGACGAAAAAGGGCTGAGCATGTTCATCAGGAACCATATCAATCATCAAATGAGCGAAGAGCGCGAAGAGCCGAGCGGCCTCGGCCTCGTGCCGATGGTGATCGAGCAGTCGGGACGCGGAGAGCGCGCCTACGACATCTACTCGCGCCTGCTCAAGGAGCGCGTGATCTTCCTCGTCGGACCGATCAACGACCAGATGGGCAACCTGATCGTCGCCCAGCTGCTGTTCCTCGAGAGCGAGAATCCCGACAAGGACATCCACCTCTACATCAACTCGCCCGGCGGCAGCGTCTCGGCGGGGATGGCGGTGTACGACACGATGCAGTTCATCAAGCCCGACGTCTCGACCCTGTGCACGGGCCTGGCGGCGAGCATGGGCGCCTTCCTGCTGGCGGCGGGCTCCAAGGGCAAGCGCTTCTGCCTGCCGAATTCGCGCGTGATGATCCACCAGCCCTCGGGCGGCTTCTCCGGCCAGGCCTCGGATATCGAGATCCACGCCAAGGAAGTGCTCTACCTGAAGCGCAAGCTGAACGAAATGATGGCCATGCACACCGGCCAGCCCATCGAGGTGATCGAGCGCGACACCGACCGTGACAATTTCCTCACCGCCGAGGAGGCCCTGGCCTATGGAATGGTGGACAAAGTCTTGCAGAATCGGGCCCAGGGCGGGTAAAGTCGTTCCACGGGTTCTGCTTCCAGGGGCTTGATTGACAAACGGGTTTAGGC
>JANPHA010000193.1:0-12571 GCA_031424255.1 Burkholderiales bacterium
GTCGCGGCCCGTATCGCGGAGCTGGCGAAGGATCACAGCGCGGTGTTTCCCAAGATTGTCATTCAGAATACGTGAGGGAAGAAGCATGACTGCAGGGGCAAGGGGCGCGGGACGAGGCTTGACTGCAGGGACGAGGGTCGGGGGACGAGGGGCGAGGGAGAAACAGAAGTGCGGAACCCATGCATTCGTCTTGCTTTTCACCCCTCGTCCCTCGCTCCTCGTCCCTCGCCCCTCCGCGAAGCGAAGAGCATCAAATCAGACAAGTGTATCCGGCGCATGGCCGCTGAGCACAAGATGATCGAGCCGTTCGAGCCCGGGCAGGTGCGGGAAGTCGACGGCAAGCGGATCGTCTCCTACGGCACCTCGAGCTACGGCTACGATATCCGCGCGTCCTCGGAATTCAAGATCTTCACCAACATCAATTCCACGATCGTGGACCCCAAGGCGTTCGACCCCAAGTCGTTCGTCGATTTCACGGGGGGCGTTTGCATCATCCCGCCCAACTCGTTTGCGCTCGCGCGCACCGTCGAGTACTTCCGGATTCCGCGGAATGTGCTGACCGTATGCCTTGGAAAATGCCTGGCGGCCGACACGCGCGTCGTGGACGCCGAGACCGGCGCCTACGTCCCGATCGGTGAGTTCCCGTGGGGCAGGAAGACGCTGGCGATGACCGATTGGCGCTTGCGTCCGGCGGCCGTCTCGGCGTTCGTGCCCCAGGGCGTGAAGCCGGTTTTCGAGCTGAGGACACGCGCCGGGCTGCGGATCAAGGCCACCGCGAACCATCCCTTCCGCCAGCTCGGGGGCTGGACGCACCTCGAGTCGCTCAAGCCGGGTGATCGTATCGCGGTTGCGCGGACGATTCCCGTCTTCGGAAAGACGCCGATCCCCGAATGGGAAGCGAGCTTGCTGGGACTGATGATCTCCGAGGGAGCCTGCGACACGCCCGGCAGCAGTCCGGTGTTCACGTCCGGTGACGCGGTGCTGGCCGAGCTCGCGAGCTCCTGCATGCGCCAGAGCGGAATGGGCGAGGTGACCTGGAAGAAGCGACACGGTCTCGACGTCACAGCGGAAAGGAAGTTCGTCCCGCAATGCATCTTCACGGCTCCGGAAGCGACAGTTCGCCGATTTCTTCAGGCGCTTTTTTCCGGAGATGGCGGGCTGTATCAAAGCAACGGCAGCTTCTTCCTCGAGTATTACTCGAAGTCGCGCCGCCTCATCGAGGACGTGCATCACCTTCTGCTGCGCTTCGGGATCTTCTCGCTGATGCGCGAGAAGACCACCCCGATAGGCACCGAGGCCCATTCGATCCAGATCACCGATTTCGAGCAGATCGGGCGATTCTCGGAGTATGTCGGCTTTTGCCCCGGCTCGATCAAGCAGGTGCGCCTCGAAAGCGAGATCCTTCCGGCGATGCGCTCGATCGAGAGGTCGCGGCGGAGCAATTTCGATACATTGCCGCGCGAGGCGTGGAGGATGATCGACACCGCCGTGGAGCGTTCGCACGCGAGCCTTCGCAGCTGCGGCATCGGACACACTTCGCGCAGCCAATCGCTGTCGTATTCGGCCGCTTCGCAGGTGGCGACCGCGACGCGCGACGCCGACCTGGCGCCGCTTGTCGATGGCCCCGTGTGGGATGTCGTCGAATCGATCGTGGCCGCGGGGGAAGAGCCGGTCTTCGATCTCACGGTGCCGGGAGCGCACAACTTCGTGGCCAACGGCCTGATCGTGCACAACTCGACCTATGCGCGCTGCGGAATCATCGTGAACGTCACGCCCTTCGAGCCCGAATGGGAGGGCTACGTGACGCTCGAGTTCTCCAACACCACGCCGCTGCCCGCGAAGATCTATGCGAACGAGGGTGTCGCGCAGGTGATCTTCTTCGAGTCCGACGAGGTGTGCGAGACGTCGTACAAGGATCGCGGGGGCAAGTACCAGGGGCAGCAGGGCGTCACGCTGCCCAAGATTTGAACCAACGCCCCCGGTCGCGCCAAAAAAAGTCACCGCGCGCGCCTTCTTTTGCCCTATACTTCGCGCAATTTTTTCCGATAACCCGGCTGTAAGAGACTCATTCCCAAAGCCTTTGTCCCACCACGCAACGCAAAGGAGGTCATCATGACAAGAGCGAGGAAAGACGGGAGCCGCGTTGCCTAGCCTGCTGATGCGCCAGGCGCGCCTTGCCCGTTATTCCGTTCCCACGTCATAAGAGACCTCGATGCCCCGAACAGCCACGGTAAAGAAACTCCGGCCCCTGCCCGAGTTCCCCCTCGATTCCCACCCGGAGACCAGCCTCGACTTCACCCGGGTCAAGCAATACCTCGCCAGGCACGCATACAAGAAGCCGGTCCTGCTGATGGACCTGGATATCGTGCGCTCCAAGACCAAGCGCTTCCGCGCTGCGCTGCCGCGCGTGCGCCCGCACTTCGCGGTCAAGGCGAACCCCGATCCGCGCGTGCTGAAGGTCCTGATCCAGGAAGGCTCCGGCTTCGAGATCGCCTCGATCGCCGAGCTCGACATCCTGCTCGGCCTCGGCGTGCCGCCCGCGGAGGTGTTCTATTCGAACCCGATGAAGTCGCGCGCTTACCTCGAGTACGCCTCGGCCAAGGGTGTGGAATGGTTCGTGGTCGACAGCGTCGAGGAGATTCGCAAGGTGCAGTCGGTGAAGGCGGACGCCAAGATGTACCTGCGCATCGACGCGCCCAACATCGGCAGCGACTGGCCGCTCGCCGGCAAGTTCGGCGCGCACATGAACGACGTGCCCGAGCTGATCGAGGCGGCAGTGGATTGCAAGGCCGACCTCGCGGGCGTCACTTTCCACGTGGGCTCGCAGTGCCTGAATCCCGACAACTGGCGCGTGGGCATGGAGCGCGCGCGCAAGGTGTTCGCCTCGATGCGCGCCGTGGGCCTGAAGCCGCGGCTGCTCAACCTGGGCGGCGGCTATCCGGTGCGCCACGTGAAGCCGATCCCCTCGATCGAGACGATCGCGGAGGTGATCAACAAGGAGCTGCGCCATTTCGGCCCCGAGGTCCAGCTGATCGCCGAGCCCGGGCGGTACCTCGTCTCCGACGCCGGCTATTTCATCTGCCGCGTCGTCGGCACCGCGACCCGCAACAACCAGCGCTGGATGTACTGGGACGCGGGCGTTTTCGGTGGCGTGATCGAGACCACCGAGGGCCTGCGCTACAACATCTACACCGACCGCGACGGCGAGCCCGTGACCTACAACGTCGCCGGGCCCACCTGCGATTCGGTCGACGTCGTGATGCGCGAGGAGCTCTTCCCCGCGGACCTGCAGGAAAACGACTTCATCTTCATCAAGAACGCCGGCGCGTACACCACCGCGTACGCGAGCAACTTCAACGGCTTTCCGCTGCCCGAGGTCGCCACGATCGGGTCCTAGGGGTTTTCCGTCATGAAACCCGCCGATCCGGATTTCGAGAAAAGAACGCGGGCGAGCTTCGCGCGACAGGGCGCGATGGCGTTCCTCGGGGCCGTGCTCGGGAAGGTCGAACCCGGCCGAGTCGAGATCGCACTGCCGTTCCGTCCCGAGCTCTCGCAGCAGCACGGGTTCTTCCATGCGGGCATGCTGGCCGCGATCGCCGATACCGCGGCCGGCTTCGCGGGCTTCACGCTGTTTCCGCCCGAAGGCGCCGTGCTCACCGTGGAATTCAAGATCAACCTGCTGGCGGCGGCCGACGGCGAGCGCCTGCACGCGATCGGCGAAGTGATCCGCAGCGGCCGTACGCTCACCGTGTGCCGCTGCGAGGTGTTCGTCGAGAAGCAGGGCAAGCGCACGCATTGCGCCACCGGGCTGCAGACGCTGATGTGCCTCGTCGGCCGCGCCGGCGTGCGCGATTGAGAGCCGGCGCTTGGCGCAGGACTTCTGGTCTTCGAGCGGGTTCCGGCTGCTCGCGCGCAAGGACGGCGGCGTCGTCGCCACCGACGCCTGGATCGCGCGCTTCCTCGATCGCGACGAGCTGAGGCCGCCGCCGGAAGCCGGGCCGCGCGAGCGCGAGCTGCACAAGCGGCTTTCGGCCGATCCGCGCGCGAAGGTGCCGGCGACCGCGCTCGGCGCGGTGGAAGATGCCGATGCGCGCGAGAACTGGGCGCAGTTCCTGCGCTTTCGCGATCGCGTGCTCGCGCATTCCACGCTCGAAGCGGCGTACACGGATCTCTTCCGGCGCGAATCCGTGGACGTCGCGCCGCTCTTCGTCGATGCGCTCGCGCAAGCCATCACGCGCGCGATCCTCGACGGTTGCGACGATCCCTGGCAGTTGCGCGCGGCCGAGATGCTCTTCCGCCGCCAGCGGATCAGCACCGAGGGCGGGCAGGTGCTCGCAGCGGACGCGTCCACGCTCGAGGTCTATTCGCAGACCGGCGGCTTCGGCAATGTCGGACGGCTGCTGCGCGAGCAGAACACGACGCTGCCTGCGGTCAAGATGGACGTGATGAGCCACGAGAACGCGCCGCTGTATTTCATGCGCGACGAGCTGTACGGATTCGTGCTCGACCTCACGCCGGGCCGGGAGGCGGCCGCGGCGCTCGCCCGCGTGCTCGAACGCTGGGTGGGCCACTTGACGGGCGCGGCGGTCGCGATCGAGCCGGTCGAGCGCGTCGAAGACGACCGCTGGAGATGGCACGTGGGGCTCGACGTGGACTCGACCGCGATCCTCAACGCGCTCTATCGCGAGGAGGAGGTCGCGGCGCAGGATCTCGAGCGCCTGGCGCTGCTCTTCCGCCTGGAGTTTCGCGACGCGCGCGACGTGCTGGCTGAGATGGCCGGCCGTCCCGTCTACCTCGGGCTCGCGTGCCGGCCCGACCGCACTCTCAAGCTCAAGCCGCAGAACCTGCTCCTGAACCTGCCGCTCGTCGCGTCGGCCTAGGCGCGCGCACGGGTAGAATCGAGGTTCGAAAAGGAGTCCTGTCATGACCGCAGCAATGGAAACCACCGGCACCTTCATGCTGAGCAAGGAGATCGACATCCTGATGGCGGAGCGCGCCAAGCTTCTGCGCGTCGCCGGCGCCGCGGCGCAATTCGTGGCGGTGATGGAAAGCCGCAGCCTTCCCGAAAAGGTCGCGACCGAGGCCGAGATCCTCGCCGAGAGCGTCAATGCGCTCTCGGAGGACACGCTGAAGGAAGCCCTGGTGTCGATATCGACATCGAACGTGAAATGAAAGCGAGGCGCGCCTGATGAATCCCGATACGTTCAACATGAGCATCCGCAAGTTCCTGAAGACCGTGGGCGTGCATTCGCAACGCGAGATCGAGACCGCGGTCGAGCGCGCCATGACCGCGGGCAAGCTGAAGGGCAGCGAGAAGCTCGACGCGAAGATGACGCTCGTGATCGAGGGGCTCGCGCTCAGCGTGAACTTCGACGGCAGGATCGAGCTCGAGTGAACGACGCTTCACTGCCGCTCGGCGTCGCCTACGCCGACATCGAAGCCGCCGCGCAGCGGCTCGAGGGCGTCGCGCATCGCACGCCGGTGGCGACGTCGCGGCAATTCGACACGCTCGCCGGGTGTCAGGCGTATTTCAAGTGCGAGAACCTGCAGCGCATGGGGGCCTTCAAGTTTCGCGGCGCCTACAACGCGCTCGCGAAGCTCGATGGCGCGCGGCGCGAGCGCGGAGTCGTGGCGTTCTCCTCGGGCAACCACGCGCAGGCCGTGGCGCTCGCCGGCCAGCTCCTCGGCATTCCCGCGACCATCGTGATGCCCGCCGACGCGCCCGCGGTGAAAGTCGCGGCGACGCGCGGCTACGGCGCGCAGATCGTGCTCTACGATCGCGCGAGCGGCGAGAGCCGCGAGCAGACCGCGCAGCGCATCGCCGACGACAAGGGGGCCACGCTGATTCCGCCGTTCGACCACGCGGACGTGATCGCCGGGCAGGGGACCGCGGTGAAGGAGCTGCTCGAGGACGTCGGGCCGCTCGATGACCTCTACGTGTGCACCGGGGGCGCGGGGCTTCTTTCGGGGAGCGCGATCGCCGCGGGGCGCCTCGCGCCGGGCATCCGCGTGATCGGCGTGGAGCCGGCCGCCGGAGACGATGCGGCGCGTTCGTTCCGCACCAAGACGCTGCAGACCGTGAGCAACCCCGATACGATCGCCGATGGCGCGCGAACGTCGTCGATGGGTACGCTTACCTTCCCGCTCGTCCTGCAGCACGTGCACGACATCATCACCGTCACCGACGCGCAGCTCGTGGAGGCGATGCGCTTCCTCTGGGAGCGGATGAAGCTGGTGGTGGAGCCGACCGGCGCGCTCGCCACCGCGGGCGTGCTGTCGCGACCCGCGGATGTGCGCGGGCGTCGCGTGGGCATCATCCTCTCCGGCGGCAACGTCGACCTGAAAGCCGTCGCGTCGCTGTTTGCGTGACGGCGCCCCGACTCGGCGCGCAGGTTCCCCGGCGAAAGAGTGCCGCGCTCAAGGCCTTCGGGAGCGCCGTGCTGCGCGTGCTCGGGTGGCGCGTGGAGGGCGAGATCCCGGACCTGCCGAAGTTCGTGATCGCCGTCGCGCCGCATACGTCGAACTGGGACTTCGTCGTCGGCGCGGCCGCGATGTTCGCGCTCGACCTGCGGCTCACGTTCATCGGCAAGCACACGATCTTCCGCGGTCCGTTCGCGCCGCTGCTGCGCTGGATGGGCGGGGTTCCCCACGATCGCTCCAGCCCGCAGGGCGTCGTAGCCGAATCGGTGCGCGCGTTCCGTGACTTCGAGCAGCGCGTGCTGGTGATCGCACCCGAGGGCACGCGCCGGCGCGTCGCGCACTTCAGGACGGGCTTCCTGCACATCGCTCGCGGCGCTGACGTGCCGGTACTGCTCGCGGCCCTCGATTACGAAGCGCGCTGCGTGCGCCTCGGGCCGGTGATCTCGCCGGGCGACGACGTCGAAGCGGACCGCGCGCGCGTCGAGGCGTATTTCGCGCGCGTGCGCGGCAAGCATCCGCGCTAGCGTCCCAAAGTTGGTGCCGGCATGCACCAAAACCGTGTCAGGCAACAACACACGCGCGTCGACAAAATCGTAAGTCGTTGATATGTCGTGCGCGAAATGTTTGGCACGTTTGCTGCAAATACTCCGGCGTCGGCTTCGGCCGACGTTTCTCCTCCGAGAGCGGTTTGCCCCTCCCCCACCGGGAGGGGCATTTTTTTCCAACGCTCAGTCGGCGTACACGCCCGCCTTCTTGATGATCGGGCTCCACTTGTCGATCTCCGCCTTCACATGCTGGCGCAGCGCCTCCGGAGTCGCACGATTCTGCGCGACCGGCTCGGTGCCGAGCTCGGTGAACTTCGACACCACGTTCGGATCCTTGAGCGCCGCCTGCAGCGTGGCGGCGAGCTTGTCGACGACCGGCTTCGGCGTGCCGGCCGGCGCCCAGAGGCCGTGCCACACGGCGACCTCGAAGCCCTTGAGGCCGGCTTCCTCGGCGGTGGGCAGGTCCGGCAGCGAGGCCACGCGCTTGGGCGTCGTGACCGCGTAGGCCTTCACCTTGCCGCCCTTGATCTGCGCGGTGGTGTTGGTGGTCTGGTCGCACATGAAGTCGACCTGGCCGCCGATCAGGTCGGTCATCGCCGGGCCGGTGCCCTTGTACGGCACCGTGGTGACGTCGGCCTGGATCGCGCTGAGGAAAAGCATTCCGCACAGGTGCGAGGCGGCGCCGATGCCCGCGTTCGCGTACGTGACCTTGTCCTTGTTCGCCTTCACGTAGCTGATCAACTCCTTCATGTCCTTCGGCGGAAAGTCCTTGCGCGCGATGAAGGTCATGGGCACGTCGGTGATCAGGCCGATCGGCTCGAGCTCCTTCTGCGTGTCGTAGCGCAGGTTGCGGTAGAGCGAAGGGGCGGTGGAGATGCCGATGTGCATCAGCAGCAGCGTGTAGCCATCGGGCTTCGACTTGGCGACTTTCTCCACGCCGATCGTGCCGCCGGCGCCGCCGGTGTTCTCGACGATGACGGTCTTGCCGAGGGTCTTCGACATCGATTGCGAGATCAGGCGCGCGACGGTGTCGGTGGGTCCGCCGGCGGCGAACGGCACCACGACGGTAATGGTGTGGCCCGGATAGTCCTCGGCCGATGCCGCCAGGGCGAGGGCGAGCGATACACACCCGAGCACGAATCTCTTCAACATTTCTCTCTCCGGTTGGTTATGGACGCGGATGCAGGTGCGAGCGGCAATTATAATCATCAACACCGTCCCGGAAATCCGCCGTGAGCCTCCTCGCTCTGCTCGCCTGCCTCCTCGCCCAGCACGCCTACCCGCCGAAGCCGCGCCAGTACCTGATGGCCTTCTACGGGCGCATGTGCCTTTCGGCGGCCAAGCGGCTCAACGCGGGCGACCGCAACTCCGGCATCGTGGCCTGGCTCGCATTGATGGGAGCGGTCCTGGTGCCGGCCATCCTGGTCTCGGCGCTCGCCGCGGCGCTCCACCCGGTCCTGTTGTGGCTGCTCGATGTCGCGGTGCTCTACGCGAGCCTGCGCTTCCTCACCACGACGTCGCGGCTCGCGGCGATCGAGAAGGCGCTGCGCGACGGCGATGTCGCGACCGCGGCCAACCAGCTCGCCCAATGGCAGGGCGAGCCGCTCGAGGCCGACGACGCCGGGGCGGTCGCGCGCCTCGCCGCGGAGCACGCGCTGCGCGAGGCGCACCACGGCACCTTCGCGCTGCTCTTCTGGTTCCTGGTGCTGCCCGGTCCGCTCGGGCTCGTGCTGTATCCGCTCGCGTTGCGCGCCGCACAGAGCTGGGAGCACCTGGTCGAGCCCGACGAGCGCGATTTCGGCTGGTTCGCGGCGCGCGCCTTCCACGTGATCGACTGGCTCCCGCAGCGCCTGAGCGCCTTTTCGTTCGCGGTGGTCGGCGATTTCGAGGACGCGCTGTTCTGCTGGCGCTCGCAGGCGGCGCAGTGGCTGCGGCCCGAGGAAGGCATCGTGCTCGCGAGCGGCGCAGGCGCCCTGGGCGTTCGCCTCGGCGAGCCGATTCCGGCGCATGGCGCCTTCATCGCGCGCCCCGGCCTGGGCGTGGGCGAGCTCGCGCGCGAGGACGCGCTCGCGAGCCTCGAAGGATTGTTGTGGCGCGCTCTGATCCTCTGGTCGATCGTCTACCTGCTCGCCGCCGCGCTGCAGCTCGCATGACGGCGCGAGCTTGCGGTAGACTCTGGCCGAACCGGAATTGCCACGCGCCCATTTGGAACTTCGCTTCGACCGCTTCTACCGCCACGCCGACCTGAGCGCGATCCTCGAGGATTTCGCGCGCAGCCATCCCGCGCTCTTCACGCTGGAGAGCATCGGCAAGAGCTTCGAGGGCCGCGACATCTGGGTGGCCACTGCCACGAACGGCGCCACCGGCGCGGCTGCCGACAAGCCGGCGTTCTGGACCGACGGCAACATCCACGCCGCCGAGTTGACCGCGTCCACCGCCTGCCTCTACTACCTCGACACGCTCGCGCGTGGCTACGGGAACGATCCCCAGATCACGCGCCTCCTCGATACACGCGCGGTCTACATCTGCCCGCGCATCAACCCCGACGGCGCCGAATGGGCGCTCGCCGACAAGCCGAAGTACATCCGCTCCTCCACGCGTCCCTATCCGTTCGACGAGGATCCGGTCGACGGCCTGAACGTCGAGGATGTCGATGGCGATGGCCGCATCCTCTCGATGCGCATCCCCGATCCCAACGGCGGCTACAAGGCGCACCCGGACGATGCGCGCCTGATGATCCCGCGCGATCCGGTGGAATCGGGCGCTCGGTACTGGCGCGTCATTCCGGAAGGCACGCTCGCCAACTTCGACGGCGTGGAGATCCGCGTCAATCGCGACAAGCAGGGGCTCGATCTCAATCGCAACTTCCCGTCGGGATGGCGCCAGGAGTTCGAGCAATTCGGCGCGGGTCCCTACCCGACTTCCGAGCCGGAAGTGCGCGCCGTGGTCGACTTCATCGTGAAGCATCCCAACATCTGCGCCGGGGTGAGCTTCCATACGCACAGCGGCGTGATCCTGCGGCCGTTCTCGGCGGAGCCCGACGACAACATGCCGGCCGAGGATCTCTGGCTCTACAAGCTCTTCGGCAAGAAGAGCACGGAGCTCACCGGGTACCCGAACATCTCCGTCTTCCACGACTTCAAGTACCACCCCAAGCAGGTGATCACCGGCGGCTCCGACTGGATCTACGAGCACCTCGGGCAGTTCTTCTGGACGGTGGAGATCTGGGCCCCGGCGCGCGAGGCGGGCATCACGGACTACCACTTCATCGACTGGTACCGCGAGCACCCGCCCGAGGACGACATGAAGCTGCTGCAGTGGAGCGACCGCGAGCTCGCGGGGCAGGGCTATGTCACCTGGTATCCGTTCGAGCATCCGCAGCTCGGGCCGGTGGAGCTGGGCGGATGGAACAAGCTCGCGAGCTTCCGCAACCCGCCGGCCAAGTACCTCGAACGCGAGGTGAAGCGCTTTCCCGGCTGGCTCACGTGGCAGGCCCTCACCACGCCGAAGCTGGAAATCCTCGGCACGGAGGTGAAGTCCCTCGGGGAGGACACCTGGAAGGTGCGCCTCGCGGTGCACAACACGGGCTACCTTCCGTCCTACGTGACCAAGCGGGCGCTGGAACGCAAAGTCGTGCGCGGTGTGGTCTACGAGATCGCGCTCGCGGGCGCCGAGCTCCTCTCGGGCAAGCCGCGCGTCGAGGGGCGCCAGCTCGAGGGGCGCGCGAGCAAGGTGAGCCTGCAGGCCTTCCTTCCCAGCCTCGACATCACCGCCGACCGCGGCCAATGCGAATGGACCGTGCGCGCCCCCCGGGGATCGAGCGTCACCCTGAGCGCGCGGCACGATCGTGCCGGCAAGGTGAGCGCGAAGGTCGATCTGCGCTGATTCGCATGGCGCGCAAAGTGCTAGGCTAGACCTTCCGATTCCCTTCGCGGAGTGCGCGAATGTCCGCGATCCGCCCTGCCGCCGTGGCAGGCTCCTTTTATCCGATGGAACCCGGCGTTCTCGCCGCGGAGGTGGCCGGCTATCTCGCCCACGCGCGTGCGCGGCCGGAGGGCGCGCCACTACCGAAGGCGATCATCGCGCCGCACGCCGGCTACATGTATTCCGGCGCGGTGGCCGCGAGCGTCTATGCTCGCCTCGCTCCACTGCGCGGGGTGGTGCGTCGCGTGGTCCTCGCGGGTCCCGGGCACCGCGTGTGGGTGCCGGGCGTGGCAGTGCCAGCGGCGCGCGCATTCGCGTCGCCGCTCGGAGCCGTGCCGATCGACATCGAGACGGTTGCGCAATTGAGCGCATTGCCGTTCGTCGAGGTGAGCGACCGCGCGCACGCGCTCGAGCACTCCCTCGAAGTGCACTTGCCGTTTCTGCAGGCGGTGCTGGGGGAATTCAGCCTCGTGCCGCTGGTGGTGGGCGATGCTCGGGCCGACGAGATGGCGAGCCTGCTCGATGCGGCGTGGGGCGGCAGCGAGACGCTCATCGTCGTGAGCTCCGACCTGTCGCACTACCTGCCGTACGAATCCGCGCGCAAACGCGATCGCGCCACTGCCGACGCGATCCTCGGCTTCGAAGCGCGACTTGTCGGCGAGGAGGCGTGCGGAGCGGCGCCGATCAACGGGCTGCTGCGCTCCGCGCGCCGCCGCGGCATGGAGGTCGAGCTGGTGGACCTGCGCAGCTCCGGCGACACCGCCGGGGGCCGCGACCGGGTCGTCGGCTACGGCGCGTTCGCATTCCACGAGCCGGAGCGCGCGCGTGGATGAGGCGGCGCGGCGCGGCCCCATCCTGATCGCGATCGCGCGCGAGGCGATCGCCGAGGCGCGGGTCGAGGGCGTGCTGCGCGAATGGCGCGAGGCCTGGCTCCAGGAACCGGGCGCGAGCTTCGTGACGCTGCGCCTCGCCGGCGAGCTGCGCGGCTGCATCGGGACGCTCGATCCGCTCCGCGCTCTCGGCGACGACGTGGAGCACAACGCGCGCGCCGCCGCCTATCGCGACCCGCGCTTCCCGCCGGTCACCGCTGCCGAGCGCGAGCGCCTCGAGATCGAGGTGTCGGTATTGTCGCCGCGCGTTGCGCTCGCCGTGCGCGACGAGGCCGCGGCGGCGGCGAGCCTGCGGCCCGGCGTCGATGGCGTGGTGCTGGAGTTCGCCGAGAAACGCGCGACCTTCCTGCCCCAGGTGTGGGAGAGCCTGCCGGACCCGCTGGACTTCCTCGCCGAGCTGCGGCGCAAGGCCGACCTCGCGCCGCGCTTCTGGCACCCCGACCTCAGGATCTCGCGCTACACCGTGGAGAAGTATCGGTGAGCGCCCCGATGCGCGATCCGATCGAGGGCGACCTTCACCCGGGGCGCTGGTGGCATCGCCTCGACGACGGACGCGTCCAGTGCGACCTCTGCCCGCGCGATTGCCGCCTGCACGAAGGGCAGCGCGGCGCGTGCTTCGTGCGCGCGCGCGTCGGCGATGCGATGGTGCTCACCACCTATGGGCGCTCGTCGGGGTTCTGCCTCGATCCGATCGAGAAGAAGCCGCTCAACCATTTCCTTCCCGGCTCCGCGGTGCTCTCGTTCGGGACCGCGGGTTGTAATTTAGCCTGTAAATTTTGTCAAAATTGGGAC
>JANPHA010000194.1:0-2320 GCA_031424255.1 Burkholderiales bacterium
TTCTGGAAAATGTGTAACGATCGGTATGGTTCGGGTCGCTTGTTGTGCCGCATCCTGTAGCGCCCGCGCGCCCGCCAGCATCAACACGTTGATGCCGCGCGTGATGAGTTCAGCAAAGATCGCCGGTGCGCGTTGCGGATCATCTTCCGTAGAGCGCCGTTCGATGGCAACGGTTTGGCCGTCGATCCATCCAAGATCGCGCAGCCCATGCACAAAGCCACGCCACGGCAGGGAAACTGGATCGGCCCCGACAAAATTTGCCACCGGGCCGCCGACGTTCACAAGCGCGACCACGGGTAGCCGTTTCGGCTGCTGCGCTGCCACGGGTAGGGAACGCGCCACGGTGGCGCCGCCGAGCGCTGCGATGAACTCCCGCCGCTTCATTCGATCACCTCGTCGGCTTGGGCGAGCATCATCGGTGCGATCGTGAGACCGAGCAAACCTGCGGTCTTGAGGTTGATCACCAGTTCGAACTTCGTCGGCTGCTCGATGGGCAGGTCGGCGGGTTTCGCACCATTCAAAATCTTGTCGACATAGCCAGCCGCCTTGCGGAGGATGTCGGCATAGTCAGCACCATAGGACAGCAGCCCGCCGGCCTCGACGATTTCCCGCCACGTGTGCGCACTCGCGATCCGCTCTCTGAGCGCAAAGTCGGCAAGGAGCTGCCGGTTGACGAAGTGAGCGCCGTTGCTCGATGTAAAAATCGCAAGCGGCCGCTCGCGGGTGATGTGAGCGAAGGCCTCGGCATAGCGGAACGGGGCGAGTTCGACGTGGACGAGGACCAAGCCCAGCACCTGCGCAGCAGCACGGAGGCTTGCACTGTATGGGTTGCTCTCCCATTCCGACTTCGTCCCGAGATACGCCATGCGCGTCGCCGTGGGAACGGCCTCCTTCAGCGTCTGCAGCCGTTTGCCTTCGATCTCGGGACTGGCATCACGTGTGAACCCGGTGATGTTTCCTCCGGGGCGGGCGAGGCTGGCCACGATCCCGGCTTCCACCGGACTGAAGATCGGCGCCACTACAAACGGCGGCGTGCTCTTCGTACGCAGAGCCGCTTCGGCGAAGGCATTGCCTGTGCCGACGATGACATCAATCCTGCTTGCGACGAGCTCGGCCAAGATCGCGTCGTACCGTTCATACCGCCCCTCAGCAGATCGACGCTCGAGAACCAGATTCCGGCCTTCCACATATCCAAGGTCGCGCACGGCATGCACAAAGGCGCTTGCGTAGCGATTGATCGGGTCGGGCCCGGCCATATCGGATACCGACGCATTGGGAAATATCAGCGCGACCCGGTGGATCTTTGGCGCGGCTTGAGCGCGTCCCGCTCGCGACCAGACGGCTACGGCGCTGCCAGCCGATGCGATGAACTCACGCCGCCTCATTCGATCACCTCGTCGGCTTGGGCGAGCATCATCGGTGCGATCGTGAGACCGAGCAAACCTGCGGTCTTGAGGTTGATCACCAGTTCGAACTTCGTCGGCTGCTCAATGGGCAGGTCGGCGGGCTTGGCGCCCTTGAGGATCTTGTCGACATAGGTCGCACCACGCCGCCACTGGTCGTTGAAATTGGCGCCGTAGGCCATCAGACCGCCGCCATCGGCGAACTCCCTGAACCAGGAAATCGATGGCATTCGGTGCAAACCGGCCAGCTCGGCGATGCGCCGACGCCCCAAGAAGACCAGTGGGCCCGGAAGCACGACCAGGGCTTCAGTGCCTTGCGTGGTCATCGCCGCGAAGGCGCTGTCGAGATCCTCGGCACTGCGCACCTGCACCAGCTGAAGCTCGGCTCCGAGCGTCCGGGCCGTGGCCTCGGCCCGCTGCAACATGTCGGCGGCCGTTCGCTCGGTGAACGCGCTGGATTGCCAAAGGGCTGCGATACGGGATGCCTTGGGAACCGCCTCCTTGAGCAGCGACAGAGACTTCGGCACCAGCTCCGCGGCGAGCGTGGTAAGGCCCGTGATATTGCCGCCGGGACGGGCCAGGGTCGCGACGAGGCCGTCGCCGACGGGATCGAGCATATTAAAGCAGAGGATGGGAATGGTGGTGGTCGCAGCCTTAGCGGCGAGAGCCCCAGCCGGCGGTCCGGCAATGATGAGGTCAACCTTGAGAAGGACGAGATCGGCGATCAGATCCGGGAACCGCTCGATCCTCCCCTCAGCCGATCGATACTCGACGACGATATTCTGCCCTTCGAAGTAGCCGTGCTCGCGCATGCTCTGCCAGAAGGCGTCGCGCACCGATCTTCCCACAGCAGAATCAAAAGGGGGAGTCGACAACCAGCCGATGCGCGGCACTTTCGCCGGTTGTTGAGCGCGCAC
>JANPHA010000195.1:0-47175 GCA_031424255.1 Burkholderiales bacterium
CCGAGCGCGGACCTCGAGTCGCCGAAGCTGCCGCGCTCGCTGCCGAAGTCGCTCTCGGAGAAGGACGTGGAGACGCTGCTCGGCGCGCCCGACGTCGAGACCGCGCAGGGCCTGCGCGACCGCGCGATGCTGGAGACGCTCTACGCGAGCGGGCTGCGCGTCTCGGAGCTCGTGGGACTCAAGACGATCCAGGTGAGCCTCGACATGCAGGTGGTGCGTGTCCTCGGCAAGGGCTCGAAGGAGCGCCTCACACCGCTCGGCCAGGAGGCGGTCGCGTGGATCGAGCGCTACCAGCGGCATGCGCGCCCGGAGCTGCTCGCGGGACGCAAGAGCGAGGCGCTGTTCGTCACCGCGCGCGGCGGGGCGATGACGCGGCAATCGTTCTGGGCGCTGGTGAAGCGCCACGCCGCGACCGCGGGCATCGACCGCGGCATCTCGCCGCACACGCTGCGCCATGCGTTCGCTACGCACCTCATCAATCACGGGGCCGACCTGCGCGTGGTCCAACTGCTGCTCGGGCACGCCGACATCTCGACCACGCAGATCTACACCCACGTCGCGAGGGAGCGCCTGAAGGCGCTGCACCGCAAGCATCACCCGCGCGGATGACGTTCGCCGGCCTCGAGCTTTCGCCCTGGCTGCTCCTCGTGGCGCCGATCGTGGTGCTGGCGGCGTACATCGTGTTCGGCCTGAGCGGCTTCGGCTCGACCGTGATCTCGCTTCCGATCCTCGCGCATTTCCTGCCGCTCACCTACCTCGTGCCGCTGATGGCGCTGCTCGACCTCTTCTCGGCGATCTTCGTCGGCACCACCGGGCGCGAGCACGTCTCGCGCGCGGAGATGAAATGGATCCTCCCGTTCATGTTCGTGGGCTTCGTCGCCGGAGTGACATTGCTGGTCAAGGTACCCGAGAACTACCTGCGCACCGGCCTCGGCGTCTTCGCCATCGCGGTCGGCGTGAACAGCATCGTGAACCCGGTGCTGCACAGGACGATCTCGCGCCTCTGGGTCGTTCCCACCGGGATCCTCGGCGGCGCGATCGCGACGGTGTTCGGCGCGGGCGGCCCGATCTACGCCACGTATCTGTCCGGAAGGTTGCGCGACAAGAACCAGATCCGCGCGACCATGGGAGCGCTGATATCGATCTCCGCGTTCACGCGCGCCGTCGTCTACGCGGTGAGCGGGCTGCTGATCAAGCTCTCGATCCTGGCGGGCGGCGTCGTGCTGGCCCCCTTCGTCTGGGCCGGGCTGAAGCTCGGCGCGCGCATCCACTTGGGGCTCTCGCAGCAGCAGATGCGCCGCGTGGTCGGCACCATCCTCGTCGCCAGCGGGTTGAGCCTGCTCGCGCGCGCGTTTCTGTAGAATTCGCCGCCATGAAAGGCGCAGCCACTCCCGCCACCGCGCTGCTCGCGCAGAAGGGCGTCACGTACACCGAGCACGCCTTCGAGTACGTGGAGCACGGCGGCACCAGCCACTCGTCGAGCTCGATGGGCGTGCCCGAGCACGAGGTCATCAAGACGCTGGTGATGGAGAACGAGCGCGGGGAACCGCTGATCGTGCTGATGCACGGCGATCGTAAGGTCTCCACCAAGGAGCTCGCGCGCCAAGCGGGCATGAAACGCATCGCGCCGTGCAAGCCGGAGGTGGCGCAGCGCCACTCCGGCTACCTCGTCGGCGGGACGTCGCCGTTCGCGACGCGCAAGCCGATGCCGATCTACCTCGAGCGCTCGGTGCTCGACCTCCCCACGATCTACATCAACGGCGGGCGGCGCGGGTATCTGCTCGGCATGCCGCCCGCGGAGCTCGCGCGCGTGTTGTCGCCGCTCCTTGTTGACGTGGCGATCGAGGAGTAATCTCGCCGCACCACAGCGGGAGGGACGATGAGCGCCACGCAGACCGAATGGACCGGCGGACCCGATCCCGACCTGAAGCTGGTGCTGCCCGGCCGCACATGCCCGGGGGGCGCGGGCTGGACCTGGATCGTCGAGGGGTGGAAGCTCTTCGCGCGCGCGCCGCTGATGTGGATCATCTCGATCGTGATCCTGTTCATCGTGGCGCTCGCGATGAGCCTGATCCCGGTGATCGGGTCGATCGCGTTCCAGCTGCTCAATCCGGTGATCGCGGCGGGCTTCGTGGTCGCATGCCGCTCGCTCGAGCGCGGCGGCGAATTCGAGCTCGAGCACCTGATCGCGGGCTTCAAGTCGAATTTCGGCAGCCTGGTCGTCGTCGGCCTGGTCGTGGTCGCCGCCGGGATCGTGATGCTGCTGATATTCGGCGCGTTCGTCGGGTTCTCCATCCTCACCGCGTTCCTCACCGGAAACGTCGAGAACATGATGTCCGCGGCCGTGGGCTCGGTGATGCTGCTCCTGCTCGGCACGCTGATCGTGCTGGCGCTGATGGTGCCGCTGATGATGGCCTACTGGTTCGCGCCCGCGCTGATCCTCCTGAACGGCATGGCGCCGATCGAAGCGATGAAGGCGAGCTTCTTCGGCTGCCTGCGCAACATCATCCCGTTCCTGATCTACGGCATCGTGATGACGATCTTCGCGATCCTCGCGGCGATTCCGATCTTCCTCGGCTTCCTGGTGTGGGCGCCGGTGACGATCGCCTCGAGCTATGCCGCGTATCGCGACATCTTCACCGAGCCCACGCCCGCGGAGACAGCGGTGACGGCCTGAAGCATCGGCCGGGTCACTCGACCGGATCGCGCCGGCGCTCGAGCGTCACGCCGACCTTGCGAACGCTGCGCACATGGCCGAGCTTGGCCACGGAGAGACGCACCCACGGGGCCTTGAAGTCGCCGGTGATCACCGCGCAGACGTGCTCGGCGAGCGCTTCCAGCAGCTTGAAGCGGCGCTCGGAGAGTTCCTTCGCGATGCGCTCGACCACTTCGCCGTAATGGACCGTGTCGTGGATGTTGTCGGTGCGGCCGACCTCGTTTCCGGGGATGCCGATCTCGATCTCGAGCTCGAGCGACTGCGGGCGCAGCTTTTCCCACTCGTAGATCCCCACCCAGGCGTCGACGCGGAACTCGCGGATGAAGATCGTATCCATGGGCGCGTATTGTAAAGTATGGGGATGACCCTGCTCCTTTGCGCGCTCGGCGGATACCTGGCCGGCTCGATCCCCTTTGCGGTGGTCGTGAGCCGCGCCATGACGTTGCCCGACCCGCGCACCTATGGCTCCGGCAACATCGGCGCGACCAACGTGCTGCGCTCGGGCAACCGCGTCGCCGCCCTGCTCACGCTTCTCGGCGACGCGATGAAAGGGTGGGCCGCGGTGCTGGTGGCCCGAGCGCTGGACCTGCCGGTCGAGGCGATCGCGGTGACCGGGTTCGCGGCCTTCGTCGGGCACGTGTTCCCGGTGTGGCTGCGGTTTCGCGGCGGCAAGGGGGTGGCGACAGCGGCCGGCGTGCTGATCGCGTTCGACTGGCGCCTGGGCGTCGCCGCGATCGTGGCATGGCTCGCCATCGCGGTGATAAGCCGCTACTCCTCGCTCGCGGCGATCGCGACCGCGCTGCTGGCACCGGTGGCGGCCTGGGTGCTGCTCGGGCCGGGCCCGCTCGCGTGGGCGGTCCTCGCCATGAGCGCGATCCTGATCGCGCGCCACCGCGCCAACATCGCGAAGCTCGCGCGCGGCGAGGAGAGCCGCATCGGCGAGAAGAAGCCCGCCGGGGGCTCGAGCCCCGGGGCGGCGCAATGAAGACCGGCATCGCGATCTTCCTCATGGCGATGGCGGCAGTTGCGTTCGGCATGATGATGAAGCAATGTGACTCCCCATCGACGAACGCGCCCGCTGAACCCAAGAAGGTTTCGAAACCATGATTCCTCCCGCCGACGAAGAAGACGATCTCGACTTCACGAAGCCGGCCGCGAAGCCGACGCCTCCGCCGCCTCCGGAGACCGTCGCCGCCGCGCGCAAGGAAGCCACCGTGGGCAAGCCGCAGCTCGCCAAGGCGGGCTTCTACGTGGCCATGGCCAAGCGCCCCCCGGACAAGGTGATCGCCCGCAACGGCAGCCGGCATTCGATCATGGTGGTCGAGGACGACAACGACATGCTCAAGCTGGTCGGCGAGATCCTCTCCAAGTCGGGCTTTCTCACGCGCTTCGCCCGCAACCGGGCCGAGATCAACGCGGAATTCAACAAGCAGCCGCTCCCCGACCTGGTCCTGCTCGACGTGCGCCTTCCCGATACCGACGGCTTCGCGATCCTCGAGCGCATCCGCGGCAACCAGAAGCTCGCGAAGATGCCCGTGATCATGATGACCGGGCGATCCGAGGTGACCGACATCGCCAAGGGCCTCTCGCTGGGCGCCGACGGCTACGTCACGAAGCCGTTCAAGATCAGCGGGCTCGTCTCCGCGGTGAACACAGTCCTCGGCCTGGAATAGGCGCTCAGCGCCGGCGCACCGGCGGAAAACGCATCCAGGTCCACGCGACCAATGCGCCGAATGCGGCGTAGAGCGCGGTGAAGACCCAGGCGGGCCAATCCCAGAAGAGCCACGCGTGGATCCAGCGCTGGAGGAAGCCTTCGCCGCTGTCGGTGCCGCGCAGCGCGTCTTCCCATGCGGTGAGTGGGCAAGCGAATCCGAGCAGCGATTCGGCGACCACGAAGGCGATCGCCGCGAGGTGCAGCGCACGGAAGGCGCGGCTGCGCGCGAAGCGCCAGCCCATGCCGATCCCGATCCACGTCGCTATCAGGCCGCCGGCCACGAAGAGGACGAAGGCGGCATGGACCACCAGGATCATGTCGGCCAAAGCGCCCCGCCTACCGCGCCTGCGGCATGGTTTTTCCCCCCGAAGACGGGCTAGTATATTGCGACTCCAGATCCGGGCCCTCCCCATGCACAAGACCTTGATGCACGCGCTTTGCACCGCATTGATCTTTTGCTCGCCGCTCGCGGCGTCGGCGCAGAAGAAACCGGGCGACATCCCGGTCGAGGATTTCTTCCGGCGCGCGCAGTTCGCCAACATGCAGCTGTCGCCCAACGGCGAGCGCCTCGCGGCCACCGTTCCCCTCAAGGGGCGTGCGAACCTCGCGGTGATCGACCTCGCGAAGAAGACCCGCACGATCATCACGGACTTCGCCGCGCTCGACGTGGCGAATTTCTACTGGGTCAATAACGATCGCCTTTGCCTGCAGGTCGCGAACGGCCAGGATGTGAGCGGGGCCTTCAACTACCGCGGCACCTACTGCATCGACCAGAACGGCGAGAACATCCGCGACTTCACCAAGCTCGGCGTGGCCAATCCGGGCGATTCGAGGGGCGGCTACCGGACGATTCGCCGCGTCGGGCTCATTCACGACGACACCGGCAACGTCCTCGCCGCGATGACCCTGCGGTCGCAGGATTCCTTCGACATCTATCGCTTCAATACGCGCACCGGCCGCTACGTGCTCCTCACCGAGGAGTCGCCCGGGGACGTGATCGAGTGGGTCCTCGATCGCAACGACGTGCCGCGCGTCGCGGTGAGCCAGCCGACCCGCCGCAGTGCCAGCGGCCCCACGATCCGCACCACCTGGTATCGCGACGGCGCCGGCGCGAAATGGGAAAAGATCTTCGAGACGGAAATGCTCGGCGAGGTCGCGCTCAAGCCCGGATCGTTCGATCCGCTCGCGTTCGACTATGACAACACGACCCTGTACGTGGCCTCTTCCCAGGGCGAGGACAAGCTCGCGATCTACACCTACGATACCAAGGCGCGGAAAATCGGGGAGCGCCTGTTCAAGCACCCGCTCGTCGACCTCGGCGTCGAGCAACCGTACGGCGGCCTGGTCTTCAGCCGGACGCAGAAGAAGCTGCTCGGCGTGCGTTACGATGCCGACGTGCCCTCGGTGCTCTGGATCGATCCCGCCATGGAGCGGCTGCAGAAGTCGATCGATGCGGGCATGCCGAAGACGATCAACGTAGTCCTCACGCCTTCGGAGACCGACGACGTCGCACTCGTGTTCGCGCACTCGGACAGGGATCCCGGCGCCTACTATCTGCTCGACCGCAAGAAGTCGAAGATGGAACTGCTCGCGAAGACACGCGAGTGGATCGATCCCGACCTCATGGCCGAGCGCCGCTTCATCAAGTACAAGGCGCGCGACGGTCTCGAGATTCCCGCGTGGGTCACGATCCCGAAAGGCGGAGGCAAGAACCTGCCGCTGATCGTGAACATCCACGGCGGCCCGTGGGTCCGCGCCTATAGCGGCATCGAGTGGGGCCGCTGGCCGGAGGCGCAGTTCTTCGCCTCGCGCGGCTACGTGGTGCTCGAGCCGGAGCCGCGGGGCTCCCTGGGCTTCGGAATGAATCACTACAAGTCGAGCTTCAAGCAGTGGGGCCAGGCGATGCAGGACGACATCACCGACGGCGCGCTGTACCTGGTGAGCGAAGGCCTGGTGGACAAGGGCCGCATGTGCCTGCACGGCGGCAGCTATGGCGGCTACGCCACCGCGATGGGGCTGGTGAAGGATCCCGACCTGTGGAAGTGCGGCAGCCCGTTCGTCGCGGTGACCGATCTCTTCCTGTTCCAGAACGTTCCCTACTCCGACATCTCGACCGACTCGTATTTCTTCCAGACCGATTTCAAGAAGATGGTCGGGGATTCGAGCGCGGACCGGGATCTTTTCACGAAGACCTCGCCCGCCCTGCAGGCCGACAAGATCAAGGCCAACGTGCTGCTCTCGATGGGTTCCGACGACGTGCGCGTGCCGCAGGTGCACGGGGACAATTTCGCGAGCGCGCTCAACAAGGCCGGCAAGAAGGTCGACTACGTGATCTACAAGGGCGAAGGCCACGGCTACAACAAGGACGAGAACGTCTACGACTTCTACAAGCGGCTGGAGAAGTTCTTCGCCGAGAACCTCAAGCCGTAGTTTTCATTTCAGCAGCGTCTGGCGCGCGAACTCCACCGTCGCGTAGAAGAGGAAATCGACGTTCGGCTTCTTCTGGAAACCGTGGCCCTCGTCCTTCGCCATCAGGAACCAGACCGGGGTGCCGCGCTTTCTCAGCGTCTCGACGATCTGCTCGGCCTCGGTGCGCGGCACGCGCGGATCGTTGAAGCCCTGCACGACGAAGAGCGGCTTGGCGATCCGCTCGGCTTGGTTCACCGGCGAGATCGATTCGAGGAACGAGCGCATCGCTGGATCGCGCTCGTCGCCGTATTCCGAGCGCCGCACGTCGCGCCGATAGCTCTCGGTGCGCTCGAGGAACGTCACGAAGTTTGAGATCCCGACGATGCTGAGCGCGCCGGCGATGCGGTCGTTGAAATGCACGGCGCTCGCGAGCGCCATGTAGCCGCCATAGCTTCCGCCGGTGATCGCGACGTGCGCGCTGTCGAGGTCGGGCTGCTCCTTGATCCAGTCGAGCAGCGCGCCGATGTCGCGCACCGAATCCTCGCGCTTCATGCCGTCGTCCAGCTTGAGGAAGGTCTTGCCGAAGCCCGACGAGCCGCGCACGTTGGGATAGATGACCGCGATGCCCAGCTCGCCGACGAAATAGTTCATGCGCCCGATGAACCCGGCGCGCGCCTGCGATTCGGGGCCGCCGTGGATGCTGATGATCACCGGGCGCTTGCCGGCGAAGCGCGCATTCGGGTGGTAATGGAAGGCGGTGATGTCGCGGCCGTCGAAGCTCTTCCAGTGGATGACGCGCGGCTCGGCGAACTCGCTGGTGTTCACTTCCGGGCTGTTGCCGTTGGTCCAGCGGGTGAGCTGGTTCGTCTTGAGCGCATACGAGAACACATCGCCCGCCGAGCGCGCCGAGGTGACCGAGAAGCCGACCTCGTCGGATTTGCGGCGCCACTCGAGGCCGCCGATCACGCCGTGGAAGAGCGGCGGGCGCGGCAGCTCCTTCAACGACACGAGGTCGATGAAGCGCAGCACGTGCGAGCCGTTCTCGTTGGTGATGAACGCGATCCGGCCCGCGTCGAACGAGATGTCGTAGTCGTCGACATCGTAGGCAAGCTTGCCGGTGAGCATGCGTTCCTTGCTGGTGGCGAGCGGGATGTACACCAGGCGCTTGAACTCGCTGTCGCGGTCGCTGCGCGCGAAGAGACCCTGGCCGTCCTTCGAGAAGCGCGGCGACTGGTGCGAAACCGTCTCGCCCTTGCGCACCGTGGTGACGCGCCGCTTCTTCCCGCTCGCAATGTCCATCACCCAGATGTAACTCTCGGCCGCCGACACGAACTCGACGAACGCGAGCCTCCTGCCGTCCTCCGAGAAGCGGAAGCCGCTCCACGATCCGCCGTCGAAGCGCGCCACGACGCGCGCCGTCGCGGGCTTCATCGGATCCACGATGGTGACGCGGGTGAGAGCCTTGCGCTCGGGGTTGTCGCGATCGACCTTCTGCGTGGCGAACACGATCCGGTCGCCCTTGCGGTTGAACGCCATCGACGATGCGCGCTCTCCCTCGGGACTGATCGGAGTGACCGCGCGCGTCGCAGCGTCGAAGCGGTACAGGCGAAACACCTCGTTGCCGCCCTCGGCGCGCGGGAAGACGAAATATTCGCCGGTGGTGGGCTGGTACTCGGCGCCGTTCACCGCGTCGGGGAAATCGGTGAGCGGCAGCGGCGGCACGCCCGGTTCGGCGACGCGATGCACCTGGTTGGTCGCGTCGAGCCGGCGGCGGACCAGCATCTCGCGCCCGAGCGGATGCCACGACAACATCGCGTGCGGCGTGAATTCTCCGTACGGCTTCACTTGCCGCGCGAGCTCCGCGGAAATCGGCGGGATGCCCTCGGCAATCAGGTTCGGCGGGGGTGCGACGATCTCGTCCTGGCCACGAGCGGCCGCGGCGGCGATCAGCGCTACCGCGAGCAGTGCCAGTCCGCGTCGATTCATGACCTGGCGACCGGGCGCGTGGAATCCGCGCACCACTCGCTCCACGACCCCGGGTAAAGGCGCCCGCCGGGAAGCCCGGCCAGCTCCATCGCGAAAATGTTGTGGCACGCGGTCACGCCCGAGCCGCACATGTGCACCGCCATCGCGGGATCAGCCCCCGCGAGCGCCGCAGTCAGTTCCTCGCGCAATGCCCGCGGCGGCTTGAAGCGGCCATCGGGCTGGAGGTTCTCTTTCCAGAAACGATTCATGGCGCCCGGCACATGGCCTGCGACCGGATCGATCGGCTCCTGCAGCCCGTTGAAGCGCTCGGCCGCGCGCGCATCCATCAGCTTCACCGCCGGATCCGCACGGAAGCGATCGACGTAATGCACGTCGACCGTCGCGCCGAGATGCGGCTTCGGAACGAACGTGCCCTGGCGCGCGGGAGGAACTTCGCTCGCCACCGGCCGGCCCTCCTTCACCCACAGAGGAAAGCCACCGTCGAGGAGCGCCACGCGATCGTGCCCCAGCCAGCGCAGCAGCCACCACAGGCGCACGGCGAAATTTCCGCCGACGTCGTCGTACACCACGACCTGCTTGCCGGGCGCGAGCCCGGACGCGTTCATGCGCGCCGCGAATTGCGCGAGCTCCGGCAACGGGTGGCGGCCGTTCTTCCCGGTCTTCGCCCCCGCGAGATTCTCATCGACGTGAATGAAATACGCGCCGGGAATGTGTGCGGCCGCATAAGCCTTGCGGCCCTTCCCTGCGTCGACGAGATCATGGCGCGTGTCGAACACGATCCACGCGGGATCGTCGAGATGCTTTGCCAATTCTTCGGTGTCTATGAGTAATTTTTCCATCAGCTTTCGAACCCCGCCTCCTCGACTTGTTCCTTCTTCTCGACCCGCATCGCCGCGATGCCGCTCAGGATGATGATGCCCATGCCCGCCCATTCGAGCGCGGAGAGCCGATCATCCCACAGGAGGAACGTGAAAATCGCGCCGAACACGAGGGTCGAGTAGGACAGCGACCCGACCACCAGGGTGTTGCCGGTCCGATAGGCGCGCGTCATCGCGAGCTGCGCCGTCATGCCTCCCAGCCCGATCGCGACCAGGATCCACACGTTGTCCCAGCGCACCGCGTGGAAGCTCGACGTGGCGAGCTGCCACCCGGCGCAGATGAGAGATGCGGTGAGGCCGAACCAGAACACCACGCGCTCATCGGGCTCGCCGAGGCGGCCGAGGGTGCGCACGCTCAGGTAAGCCCACGAGGCAAGCACCCCGGAGAAGAGCCCGATCAGCGCCGCACCCTCCTTGCCGCTCTCGAAGGTCGGCTGCAGCAGCAGGGCCACGCCCACGAATCCGAGGATGATCGCCGCGACCAGCCACCGCGAGAAGCGCTCGCCCATGACGACGACGGTCGCGATCGCGAGGAAGATCGGCGAGGTGTAGTTGAGCGTCTGTGCCGTGGCGAGCGGCAGCTGCGTGATCGCGTAGAAGTAGCCGATGATCGACAGCGCACCCATGGTGCCGCGCACGATGTGCGTGCCCATGTAGGGGGTGCGGATCGGCGTGCGGCGGATCGCGAGGATCACGCCGACGCTCAAGAGCGTGACGAACGAGCGGTAGAACCCGAGCTCGGTCGAGTCGAACTGCGCGGAGCCGATCTTCACGCAGACGCCCACCGCGGCGAAGAGAAAGCCGGCGACGAGCATCCAGGAAGAGGTCATGGGGGTGCCGCGAAAAATGCGAATTATAGTCTGCGCGCGCCCTCCTTCGACTCCTGCGATACGCGCTTCAGGTCCTGCGTCACCTTGCCGCCCTGCAGCACGATCACGCGTTCGGCGCAGGCGATCGTCTCGGGGCGGTGCGCGATGATGATGCGCGTGAGATTGAGCGAGCGGATCGCCTCGTTCACCGCGCGCTCCTTCTGCACGTCGAGGGCGCTGGTGGCCTCGTCGAGGAACAGGATCTTCGGCTCCTTGTAGAGCGCTCGCGCTAGCAGGATGCGTTGCTTCTGCCCGCCGGAGAGCGCCGCCCCCATGTCGCCGATCAGCGTGTTGTAGCCCATCGGCATCGCGGCGATGTCGTCGTGCACCGCCGCCAGCCGCGCGAAGCGCTCGATCGCGCCGTGGTCTGCCGACGCGTCGAAGAAGCTGATGTTGTCGGCGATCGAGCCGGCGAAAAGCTGGTCGTCCTGCATCACGGTGCCGACCAGCTTGCGGTAGCGGTCGATGCCGAGCTTCTGGATGTCGACGCCGCCCGCGAGGATCTTGCCGTCGGTTGGCGAGAGCAGGCCGAGCATCAGCTTGATGAGGGTCGTCTTGCCGCCGCCCGAGGGCCCCACTATGGCCACCGACTCGCCCGGTGCCACGCAGAACGCGCAGTTGAGCAGCACGAAGGGCTCGGTGTCGGAATACCGAAACGAGAGCGCATGCGCTTCGAGAGAAGCGTGGATCGAATCCACCGGCATGGCGCTCGATTCCTCCTCCGGAGGTGTCAGCACGATATCGGCGAGCCGCTCGCCCTGCAGCCCCAGCATCCGCAGGTCGATCAACTTGTCGATGAGCCCCGCGACCCGCGCGGAAAACTGGTCCTTGTAGGCGACGAAGGCGAACAGCATGCCGACCGAGAACGCGCTCTCGAGCACCAGCAGCGCCCCGAGCCACACGATCGCGATGCGCTCCACGCCGAAGACGAGCTGGTTGGCCGAGCGGAAGCCGAGGCCGAGCTTCTGCGTGGCGAGGTCCTGGTTCACCGCGTCCACGACGAGATTCAGCCAGCGCGAGCGCCGCTCCTCCTGGCGGCCGAAGAGCTTGATCGATTGCACGCCACGCACCGTCTCGAGGAAATGGCTCTGCTGCTTGGCGGTGTGGACGATGTGCTCCTCGGTGGCGCGGCGCAGCGGATCGTAGAACGCCCAGCGCAGCGCGGCATAGGTCGTGACCGCGGCGAGCGCCACGGCGGTAAGCATCGGGCTGTAGACGATCATCATCGCGAGTGTGGCGATCGCCATCACGCCGTCGATCAGCGCCTCCACGAAGCTCGAGGTGAGAGTCCGCTGGATCGTGTTGACCGCACCAAAGCGCGACACGACGTCACCGAGATGCCTCTTCTCGAAGTAGCTGACCGGCAGCCTCAACAAGTGGGAGAACACGTTCGCGAGCCACTGCAGATTCAATGTCGTGCTGAGATACAGGACGACCCACGAGCGAAAGATCGAAAGGGCTACCTGGATGACCGCGAGCATGAGGAAGCCGAGCCCGAGGACCGTGAGCAGGTCGTGGTCGGCGGAAACCACCGCGCCGTCGATCGCCCACTGCATGTAGAACGGGCTCACGAGCGCGATCGCCTGCAGCGCGAGCGCCAGGATGAAGACCTGCGAGAGCGAGCGCCTGAGCCCCGTCACGGGGCCCATCAGGTCGCGCAAGCGCACGCGGCGGCGCTCGTCCGCGGGCTTGAACGCGACGGTCGGTGAGAGCTCGAGCGCGATCCCGGTGAAGTGCTTCGAGATCTCCGCGAGAGGCAACCGGCGCATGCCGAACGCCGGATCGTGGATCACCGCGCCGCGCGTGTCGGCGCATTTCAACACGACGAAATGGTTCAGGTCCCAATGCAGGATGCACGGCGCGCGAAGCTGCGAAAGCTCTTCGAGCTCGAGGCGAAGCGGCCGGGGCGCCAGGTTGAGGCGTGCCGCGGCCTGCATGATGTAGGCGAGTGTCGCTCCCTTGAGCGATACCGTGAACCGCCGGCGCAATCCGGCGAGATCGATACGGTGCCCGTGGAAACACGCGATCATCCCAAGGCTCGCGAGCCCGCACTCGGCGGCCTCGGTCTGCAGGAAGACCGGAAGCTGCCGACGCGAGCCGAACTGCAGCGCGGAGAGGATCTCCAACTACGCCCTCCCGGCGAGGCTCAAAAGCGGCTCGAAGATCCACTCGATCAGCCGGCGCCGGTCGAGCAGGATGTCCGCCTCGACCTGCATGCCGGGTTGCAACGCCTCCGGCCGGCCATAAGCGGAGATGGACTGCGCGTCGAGCGCGACCTTGATGCGATAGAGCGGCTCGCGCGTTCCGTCGGCGGGAGTGAAGCCCATCTCGGCGGCCGGCAGTGGATTGCGCGATACCGCGATCACGCGCGCCCTCTGGCTCCCGAATTTCTGGTGCGGATAGGCGAGATGGCGCAGCAGCACCTCCTGGCCCGCATGCACGAACCCGATCGAGCGCGACGGCGAGAAGAGATGTGCTTCGAGCGTCGCATCGGCGGGCAGCAATGTCGCGAGTGGCGTTCCGGCGGTGACCATCTGGCCCGGCTCGACCAGAACGGTCGCCACGGTGCCCGCGAACGGAGCGGTGATGGAAGCATGGAACTGCAGCTCGCGCTCGAGCCTTTCCTGGTCGGTGGCGGCGCGCTGCATGTCGATCGCCGCAAGCTGCGCCTGGGAGCGGAAGCGCGCCGCGTCGGCATCGAACGCGATCGCGGCGAGCTCGCGCGCCAGCGCCAGCCGCGAGCGCTCGAGCGATTCAAGCCGCGAGCGCTGCTCGAGCGCGGCTTCGCCCTCGCGATCAAGCGCAGCGGCGGCGAGGAACCCGATGCCCTCGAGTGTCCGCGCGCGCTGGAGCCCCTGGTCGGCGAGCGCGGTCCTGCGAGCTTGCGCGGCGATCTCGGCTTCGACCTGGCGCATCTCGCGCGCGAAGCCGCCCTTGCGCTCTTCGAGCCCGGCCTGCTCGATGCGCGCGGCCGCGGCCGCATGCGCGCGTTGCTGCACGAGCGCACGCTCGCGCTCGGCGAAGCGCGAGGTCACGGCGCGGCCGACATCCTCGAAGCTGCGGCTCGCGCGCCCGTCGCCGAGGACAAGCAGCGCCGCGTGCCGCGCGATGGTGTCGCCTTCCCTCACATGCACCGCCTCCACGATCGCCGCCTGCTGCGCGAGGATCTTGACGACACCGTGGGAGGGCGCCAGCACGCCGGCGACCCGCGCCTTGCGCGTGTACTCGCCGAGAACGAAGAACGCGATGAGTGCCGCGGCCATCAGCAACGCGCCGGCCGTGAGCCATCCGAACGAGACCGGGCGGATCAGCACGATCCTTCCCAGCCACGCGCTCGTGCGGGCCTGCTCCGACTCGAGCCGGAAAAGCGATTTGCCGGGCATCGTGAAGCGTCAGGTGTTGTTCGGCGCGGCCGCCATCCAGAGATACAAAGGAAGGATCATCACGTGCAGGAAGAGGCAGGTGAAGTGGAACCACCAGTTCGACAGGATGGCCGCGTCGTAGCCGAAGCCGTGAAAGATGAACTGGCCGAGAAACGGCGGCCACACTGCGACGTTGTGAAGGCAATGCGCCGCGATCGGCGCCCACAGGGATCCGGTGCGGATGTAGAGGCATGTGTAGATCACGGAAGCGGTGAAGGCCGGCACGAAGAAGTCGTGATAGAAGCCGAAGACCGAAGCGGTGAGCACCAGGCTGACACCCCATCCCCACTGGCGTGCCCACGCCCGGAACATGAATCCCCGAAAGATCAGCTCCTCGACTAACGGACCCAGCGTCCAGGCCATCAGCGAGATCGCAATGCCCATCAGCGAGAGTCGGTAGGCAAATTCAGTATCTGTGGGCGCGTACCGGCTCATTCGCTCGGCGACTGCGAGTGGTCCGTCGGAACTCGAGATCCAGGCAACCAGCGCACCGGCAAACGCGAACGGCGTGAGCAGGTGAAAGACCGCGATCGTCGCGACTTCGATCCGGTGCCGGCGTGCGATCGGAACGGCGAGAAGGCCTTTGCAGGCGCGACGCAGGCCAGGAATCACACCCAGGGCGACGAGGAACGTGCCGAAAATGAAGATCCGCGAGACCACGTCTTCCTGCTTTTCCGTCCACGGTCCGGAGAGCTTCAGCGCGGCCATCGTGAGCACCACGACGGCGAAGAGCAGGAACGTGATCTGTGTTCCGGTAATTTCCCTTGTTTCCCGATCGGCCATCGATTGTTCCCAGTGATCGGGGCCGCGCAAGGCGGCCCCTGGCGGAAAGACTAGGGCGGAGGCCCGCCGCTGACTCGTTCCATCACATACGACGTGAAGTCGATGAGATTCTCGTAGGCGGTCTTCAGCTCGGAAGACATCCTGACGAACACCTCGGCCGTGCACTCTCCGCCGCCGATGGCGTTGGCCTGCTCGGCATTGAGCTCTTCGCCTGCCGCCGGCACCGCCGGCTTGTCGTTCTCTGTCATGTTCGTTCTTCCTTTCGGTTGAATCAGACGGTCGGTTCGTCGGGCAGCGGCACGTACGGAATCTGCGGGTGCCGCGGAAAATCCGGAAACAACGGGCCCGCAGGCGTGGTGCAGCCATCGCCGGTATCGCCCGGTTTCACCCCGCCGGGAACCTCCGGCAAGTCCTTCTTCTCGACATCCTTCATCGATCGTTCTCCTTCACTGGTTATCGGGGATTCGGCGCGGCCGGATAGTCGTTCGCGATCGGCCGGTCGGGAAGCGGCTCGGAGTAGGGCTGGAACTCCGAATCCCGCGGCCCCAGCCCGCCGTTCACCTCCGGCGCCTCGCGCTTGTCGATTTCCTTCATGTCAGTCTCCTTGGTGGATGAAAATCCGGCGGTGGAGCGCGGCACGCCTGCACGCATCAGCTGGGCTCGGACGAGTGGAGGTCCTTCCCGAAAAGTCGCGCGTAATCGACCGGATCGCGGTCCGATTCCTCCCGCGCACGGTAGGTGAGCTCATCGAGCGCCGCGGAAACCGGCACGCCGCCGGCGATTCGCAGCACTTCCTCCAGGGTAAGTTCCTTCACGTCGTCCTCCTTCGATGCGGTGGCCTTCGATGCGGCAGTTGGATGCCGCGCCCCGACCGTGACGCCATCGTAGGAAATCGCGCGGCGCGCGGCATCGAAGAATCGAGAATGGCTCGGTAGGAATTTCCAAGCTTCATTTCCTTTTACGACGCTCTCAACCGCTTGACCCAAGTCCAAGCGCGACGTATTGCGAGGGGTGTATCTATTGTGATACACTATGGCGTGTCCAAACCGAAGCTGCCGGCCAAGTTCTTCCGCACGACCGAAGGCCGAGAGCCGGTGCGGGAGTGGTTGAAGGCGTTGCCCGCGGCGGAACGAAAGGCCATCGGCGACGATATCCGTACCGTTCAGTTCGGCTGGCCTGTCGGCATGCCGCTGGTACGCAAGATCGAGGCCGGCTTGTGGGAAGTGCGCGTGGAACTTCCCGGTGGAATTGCGCGGGTGCTCTTCACCGTTTTCGAGGGCGACGCGGTGCTGTTGCACGGATTCATCAAGAAGAGCGAAAAGACTCCGCTACCGGACCTGAAAACGGCGAAGCAACGCAAGAGACTCCTGAAGTAGAGAAAGGAATGACCATGGCACGCAAGAAAACGCATCGGCATGTCGGCAGCGACTTCGAGGAGTTCCTGCGCGAAGACAAGCGGCTGGAGGCGGCGACCGCGCTCGCCCTCAAGCGCGTGCTCGCGTGGGAATTCCAGCAAGCCATGGAGAAGGCCAACGTGAGCCAGGCCGAAATGGCCCGACGGATGCGAACGAGCCGAGCGGTCATTCGCCGCCTGCTCGACGAGGACGACCCTTCCATCACGCTTTCGACGATCAGCAAGGCCGCCAACGCGCTGGGCAAGAACCTTCGACTGAAGCTCGCAGCCTGAAGGCGGGTTGCAAATCTTCGCGGTAGAGAGATCCGAATACAGAATCCTCTTCCCGGGGGAGAGTCGGTCCGGCATTCCGATTGATGCCGGGCCACCGTTCCGGAGCATGCCGGGCCGGTGGCATGACGCGGAAATTGACTCAGGCGCACTCAGTGAATACATTGATGGCAATGACTGCAACGGGTGGCATCGATGGCAAGCATCACGATTCGAAACCTTGATGACCGCCACCACGTCGTTCGTTGGATCGCCACGCAACCTGAATCGGGGTTCTACGTCGCGAGCGCCACGCAAGCCGAGATTCTTCACAGCCATCGAATTCGACGGCCGCATCCTCGCGTTCGACAGCGCGGCGCACGGCCATATGCAAGCATCGCCGCGGAACGCAGGCGTGCGGGCCGCCCCATTTCGCAGTTTGATGCCCAGATTGCAGCCATCGCGCACTCGGCGCGCGCGACAATTGCCACGCGCAATGTAGACGACTTCGAGGGCCATGGCGTGAATGTCGTCAATCCCTGGCATCGCTGACTGCAGGTTGCAACCTGCGACCGGAAAACCCGCGACACTCCGCGGCGATTTCTCCTCGACGCGGCGAACATGCAACGCTAATGTGACCGCTCGATGAGCGCCGTCCCACCTTCCTCGTTGCGATACCGCGTCTCCCTGCACCGCGCTGCCGGCTACTATCTCGTGCGCGTGCTCGACCTCCCGGGCTGCATCGCGCGTGGAGCTTCGGAAGTGGAGGCCATCGAGAATGCGCGCTCGGCAATTCGCGCCTACGCCCACGTGGCGGAGCAACTCGCCAGGGATCCGGCGACCCTCGTCCTCGAGATCACCGCGTAGGCTCCAGCGAAGTCCGAGACCGGTGTAATCTAGGTCTCAAATCCCCAGAAAATCGGCATGCTGCCCTGCAGCAGAGAGGAGACTCGCCATGGCGAAGTATTCCACCGAGAACATCCACACCGTGGCTCTAGTGGGCCACGGCGGGGCCGGCAAGACGACATTGGCCGAGGCCCTGCTGTGGAAAGCCGGAGCGATCGGCGCGATGGGAACCACGGAGCGCGGCAGCACGGTCAGCGACTACGATCCCCTCGAAAAAACCTACGGCCATTCCCTCAATTCCGCCCTGGTAAATTTTCCCTACAAGGGCATTCACATCCATCTCATAGATACGCCCGGCATGCCGGACTTCGCCGGGCAATCGATCGCGGCACTCGCCGCGGTCGAGACCGCCGTGGTCGTGATCAACGCGCAGAACGGCATCGAGCTCAACACCGCGCGCATGATGCGCTCGGCCGGCAAGCGCGGCCTGTGCCGCATGATCCTGATCAACAAGATCGATGGCGAGAACGTGGACCTGCCCGGGTTGCTCGCGCGCGTGCAGGAGGTCTTCGGCAAGGAGTGCCTGCCGATCAACCTGCCCGCGCATGGCCGCAAGGATGTCGTCGATTGCTTCTTCAATCCCGACGGCGATTCGGATTTCTCGTCGGTCAAGGCGGCGCACTCGGCTCTGATCGACCAAGTAGTGGAAGTCGACGAGGAGCTGATGGCGCTCTACCTCGAGCAGGGCGAGGAGTTATCTCCCGAACAGCTGCACGCGCCGTTCGAGAAGGCGCTGCGCGAAGGCCACCTCATCCCCGTGTGTTTCGCATCCGGCCGCACCGGCTCGGGCGTCCCGGAGCTGCTCGAAATCCTCGCGCGCCTGGCACCGAATGCTACCGAAGGCAATCCTCCTCCGTTCGTGCGCTCCGAAACCAGCGAGGGCGAGGAATTCCACGCCGATCCCGATCCGAAGAAGCATGTGCTCGCGCACGTCTTCAAGATCATCATGGATCCGTACGTCGGCAAGGTGGCGGTCTTCCGCGTGCACCAGGGCACCATCACCAAGGACACGCAGCTTTTCATCGGCGACGGCAAGAAGCCTTTCAAGACCGGTCACGTCTACCAGCTCCAGGGCAAGGAGTACGTCGAGACCGATGCGCTGGTGCCGGGCGATATCGGCGCGGTGGCGAAGATCGACGAGATCGATTTCAACGCGGTGCTGCACGATTCGCACGATGAGGACCACATCCGGCTGCGCTCGCTCGATTTCCCCACGCCGATGCATTCGATCGCGGTCGAGACCAAGAAGAAGGGCGACGAGCAGCGCCTCTTCGAGGTGCTGCACAAGCTCGAGATCGAGGACCCGTGCCTGTGGATCGAGCGCCATCCGACCACGCACGAGACGGTGATCCGCGGCCTGGGCGACCTGCACATGCGCACCAAGCTCGAGAAGATGGCGCAGCAATACAAGCTCGACGTCTCGGTGAAGCCCCCGAAGATTCCGTATCGCGAGACCGTCACGCGCAAGTCCGAAGGCCATTGCCGCCACAAGAAGCAAACCGGCGGCGCCGGACAATTCGGCGAGGTGTTCCTCAAGGTCGAGCCGCTCACGCGCGGCTCCGGATTCGAATTCGTCGACCAGGTGAAGGGCGGCGTGATCCCGACCGTGTTCATCCCCGCGGTGGAGAAGGGTGTTCGCCAGGCGCTCGACCAGGGTGTGATCGCGGGATATCCGGTCGAGGACGTGCGCGTGATCGTCTACGACGGCAAGAGCCACGCGGTCGATTCGAAGGAGATCGCGTTCGTGACCGCGGGCCGCAAGGCGGTGATCGACGCGATCCTCAAGGCCGCGCCGATCATGCTCGAGCCGATCGTCAATATCGACATCACCGCGCCCGACCGATACGTGGGCGACCTCACCTCCGATATCTCGGGAAAGCGCGGCCAGGTGACCGGCACCGAATCGACCGGCGGCGACCTGATGTCGATCCAGGGCACGGTGCCGCTCTCGGAGGTCGCCGAGTACCAGACGCGGCTGCGCTCGGTGACCGGCGGGCAGGGCGCGTACACGATCGAGTTCAGCCACTACGCCCCCGTGCCGCCTCAGACGCAGCAGCATCTCGCCTCCCAATTCAAGCTCGATCGCGAAGAGGATTGATCTCGCGAATTTTTGCTACACGAAAAGCGGGAATTTCCCGGTTGACTTCGACGCGCGCACGGCGCATTTTGGGTCCGTAGTTCGCGCACGCGGCAATTACGGGAAGAGAAGTACAAAAAGGGGGTCCCGATGATCGTCATTCGCGACCAGCAGCTCCGGTTATTGGTGCTCGCGCAACTCATCCGTGAATTGCGGCAGGCCGACGGCGAACCTGCGCCCGCCCCCGAGGGCTTCACCGCGCAGCAGCTCGAGGACCTGAAGGCGCTCACCTCCTCGGAGCTGGTGCAGCTCTCCGAGATGACCGAGCCGCGCGTCGCGATCGAGATCGACGCGGGATCGCTCGAGCACGGCCTTCGCCAGGTCGACTACCTCAACAAGCGCTCACGCCAGCTCGAGTTTTTCATCCGGCACGGCGCGACTTCGAACATGCTGACCAAGCTTTTCCGGATCTCGTCGGCCGACGTGACCCTCAAGCGGCGCCTCTTCGCCGGCACCAGCTCCGCGCTACGCCGCCCCGCAATGCCCGCGCACTCGGTGCGCGAGCAGATCCAGAAGCGCTGGTTCGAGATCCGCAAGGGGAAGGAATCGGAGCCGATCCGTGCCGAGGATTACGAGGAGTTGCATCGCGACTTCGCGAGGCATACATTCGCCACTCTTTGGGCGGTGGTCCACGAGTTCGACGAATAACGGAGGAGGGGCGAAAAGCGAGACGGGGCGGCCATTGGGCCGCCCCGTTTTTGTCAGACGTGCTGCCCGATCTCCCGCTTGATGAACTCGTGGAAGTGCACCATCCCGTCTTCCATCGGGGATTGGTACGGGCCATGCTCCTCGCGACCATCCTCGACCAAAGCCTTGCGCCCCGCGGTCATGCGCATGCAGATCTCCTCGTCCTCGATCGCGGTCTCGTGGTACGCCTGCTGCTGCGCCTTCACGTAATCCGGCTCGAAGAGAGCGATTTCCTCGGGGTAGTAGAACTCGACCACGTTCAGGCACTTCTCCGGGCCGCGCGGATGCAGCGTGGAGATCACCAGCACGTTCGGGTACCACTCGACCATCACGTTCGGGTAGTAGGTGAGCCAGATGGCGCCGTGGGGCGGCGGCTCGCCGTTGCGGTAATTGAGCACCTGGTCGTGCCACGCCTTGTAGACGTCGGAGCCCGGCGTGCCGAGGCGCTGGTTCACGCCCACGGTCTGCACGTTGTACCAATCGCCGAATTCCCACTGCAGGTTGTCGCACGTGACGAACTTGCCGAGGCCGGGATGGAACGGCCCCACGTGATAATCCTCGAGGTAGACCTCGATGAACGTCTTCCAGTTGAACGGGTACTCGTGGGTCTCGACCTTGTCGAGCACGTAGCCCTCGAAATCGAGCTCCTTCGCCACGCCCAGCTTCGCCAGGTCGCGCGCGATGTTGCGCTCGCCGTTGAAAAGCATGCCGTTCCACTTCTGCAGCGATTGGCGCGGCAGGTCGAGGCACGGATGGTCGGGGAACTGCGGCGCGCCCAGGTGCTTGCCTTCGCTGTCGTAGCTCCAGCGATGCAGCGGGCAGGTGATGGTGCCGCCGGGCAGCGTTCCCGCGCCCTTCAGCATGCTGGCCTGGCGGTGGCGGCACACGTTCGAGAGCAGGTCATGCCGGCCATTGTTGTTCACGAGCGACCATGCGCCCGCCGAGCGCCAGTCGAGCACGCGATAGTCGCCGGGATTGGGCGCCATCTGCTCGTGGGCCACGTAATTGGGTCCGCGCGCAAACAGCAGTTTCTGCTCGATTTCCGCCACTTTCGGGTCGAAATACCACGAAAGGGGCACATGGGGCGCCGAACGAGTGAGCGCCTTCTGACTCGCGAGATCCGTCATTATCCGCACCTCCAGCACTGCAGAAGAGATGTAAACAACAGCGGGCTAATCGAGTCAGCTAGCTTTTAACTCTGCGCTCCGTCCCGGCCAACCTAACTCAGGGTATAGACCGCTATATTGGGCCGAGTTCCCTTAGTTTTCAAGACCTTTGGTGTTAAAATCCGCTGACACCCGCAATCCTCGCAGGCCCCCGTTCCCGATGTCCGCCAATCCCGCCGCCGCGGCCGGTCTCACGTTCGAAAAAGCGCTCGAGGAGCTCGAAGCCCTGGTCGCGCGCATGGAAGACGGCAAGCTTCCGCTCGAGGAATCGCTCGCCGCCTACCAGCGTGGCGCCGAGCTGGTGAAGTTCTGCGAATCGAAGCTCACCGATGCGCAGGCGCGCATCGCGGTCCTCGACGGCGAGACCCTGCGCGACTTCACGCCCGATAAGTGAGCACAACCGATTTCCAGGCCTGGTCGCGCGACGTGGCCTCCCGGATGGAAACCGCTCTCGGCGAATTGCTTCCCCCGCCGCGCATCGCGCCCTCGCGGCTGCACGATGCGATGCGCTATTCGACGCTCGGCGGCGGCAAGCGCGTGCGCGCGATGCTGGTGTTCGCCGCGGGCGAGGTCACGGAAGCCGATCCCCAGCGCCTGCAGACCGCGGCCGCCGCGGTCGAGATGATCCATGCGTACTCGCTGATCCACGACGACCTGCCGTGCATGGATGACGACGTTCTGCGACGCGGCAAGCCCACCTGCCACATCGAGTTCGACGAGGCCACGGCGCTCCTCGCGGGTGACGCGCTGCAAAGCCTCGCCTTCCAGCTGATCTCCGAATACCGCCTCGCCGAAGATGCCGAGGCGCAGCTCAGGATGGTGCAGATCTTCGCGGTCGCGACCGGATCGCGCGGCATGGCGGGCGGCCAGGCGATCGATCTCGACGCGGTCGGAAAAAACCTCTCGCTCCCCGAGCTCGAGTACATGCACATCCTCAAGACGGGTGCGCTGATTCGCGCCTGCGTGCTGCTCGGCGCGCATTGCGGCAACCGCCTTCCCGGCGGCGAGCTCGATCATCTCGACCGCTATGCGAAGAACGTCGGGCTCGCCTTTCAGGTGGTCGACGACATTCTCGACGAGGAGGGCGACTCCGCCACGCTCGGCAAAACCGCGGGCAAGGACAAGGCCGATGGGAAGCCCACCTACACGAGCCTCATGGGGCTGGCGGAAGCCAAGCGCTTCGCGCAGCAGCTGTTGCACGACGCGCACGAAGCCATCGCGACCTTCGACGGCCGCGGCCAGCGTTTGCGCGAGCTCGCCGATTTCATCGTCCAGCGCGAGCGGTAGAATGGAAGCTTCTCCATGAGCAAATACCCTCTCCTCGAGACGATCGACGATCCGGCCGGGATCCGGGGCTTCGATCGCAAGCACCTGGCCCAGCTCGCCACCGAGCTTCGCGCGTTCATCGTCGATTCGGTCGCATCCACGGGCGGACACCTCTCCGCCAATCTCGGCACCGTCGAGCTCACGATCGCGCTGCATTACGTCTTCAAGACGCCCGAGGACCGGCTGATCTGGGACGTGGGCCACCAGACCTACGGCCACAAGATCCTCACCGGAAGGCGCAAGGGCATGCGCACGCTGCGCCAGAAGGGCGGCATCGCCGGTTTTCCGCGCCGCGAGGAGAGCATCTACGACACGTTCGGCACCGCGCACTCGTCGACTTCGATCTCGGCGGCCATCGGCATGGCGGTGGCGGCGCGCCAGCTCGGGCAGGAGCATCGCGTGGTCGCGGTGATCGGCGACGGCGCGATGACCGCGGGCATGGCGTTCGAGGCGCTCAACAACGCGAAGCAGGCCGACGCGAACGTGATCGTGATCCTGAACGACAACGACATGTCGATCTCGGAGAACGTCGGCGCGCTCAACAACTACCTCGCGAAGCTGATGTCGGGGCGTTTCTACGCCGCGACCAAGAAGACCGCGGAGAAGGTGCTGTCGGCCACGCCGACGATGAAGGATTTCGCCAAGCGCTTCGAGGAGCACGCCAAGGGCATGATCACGCCCTCCACGATGTTCGAGGAGTTCGGCTTCAACTACACGGGGCCGATCGACGGCCACAACCTCGATGTCCTGATCGACACGCTGCAGAACGTGAAGCGCCTGCACGGGCCGCAGTTCCTGCACGTGGTCACGCGCAAGGGCCAGGGCTACAAGCTCGCCGAGGAAGATCCGATCGCCTATCACGGCCCGGGCAAGTTCGATCCGGGCGTGGGCATCGTGAAGGCCAAGCCGGCCGCGGATGCGCGCCCGAAGCCCACGTACACGCAGGTGTTCGGCGAATGGCTGTGCGACATGGCGCGGCTCGATTCGCGCCTGGTGGGCATCACGCCGGCGATGCGCGAAGGCTCGGGCCTGGTCAGGTTCTCGCAGGAGTTTCCCGAGCGCTACTTCGACGTGGGCATCGCCGAGCAGCACGCGGTGACGTTCGCCGCGGGCCTCGCGGTCGAGGGGTTGAAGCCGGTGGTCGCGATCTACTCGACCTTCCTGCAGCGCGCCTACGACCAGCTGATCCACGACGTGGCGCTGCAGAACCTGCCGGTCGTGTTCGCGCTCGATCGCGGCGGCATCGTCGGCGCCGATGGGCCCACGCACCACGGAGCCTTCGACCACTCGTTCCTGCGCTGCATCCCGAACCTGACGGTGATGGCGCCTTCCGACGAGAACGAATGCCGCCAGATGCTCTACACCGCGTTCACGCTCGACGGGCCCGCCGCGGTGCGCTATCCGCGCGGAAGCGGCACCGGTGCGGAGGTGATCGCGCAGATGAAGGCGTTGCCGGTCGGGCGCGGAGAAGTGCGCCGCGAAGGCAAGCGCGTGGCGATCCTCGCGTTCGGCTCGATGCTCAAGCCCGCGCTCGAAGCCGGCGCCGACTTGAACGCGACCGTCGCGAACATGCGCTTCGTGAAGCCGGTGGATCGCGAGCTTGTCGTGCGGCTCGCCACCACCCACGAGCTGCTGGTGACGGTGGAAGAAAGTGTCGCTGCCGGTGGTGCCGGCTCGGCGGTGATGGAAGCGCTCGCCGCCGAAGGCCTCGGCATTCCGGTGGTGATGCTCGGGCTGCCCGACCACTTCGTCGAGCACGGCGATTCCCAACAGCTCCTCGCCGAATGCGGCCTCGATGGCGAGGGCATCGCGCGCGCGGTGCGCGAGCGACTCAGCCGATCCGGGCGGCGCCCGGGAATGGCCGCATGAGGAGGGGAGCCATGAGGATCGTGACGATGGTCGCGGCACTGCTGGTTGCCGGAGCGGCCGGCGCGGCCGACAAGGACTGCACGAAAGCGGATGCGGCGAACGCCCAGAAGGCGCTCGATCGCGCCGCCAACTGGACCCAGATGCAGAAGGCGTGGCAGGACTACAAGCACTGCGACTCCGCTGCCACGGGTGAGCTCTTCACCGACGCGCTGATGCGCCTCATCATCGACTGGAAGAACGTCGATGCGTTTTCGACGGCGATGAAGGATCCGCCGTTCCACGAATTCGTGTTCGCGCATCTCGCAAGCCCCGCTGCCAAGGACGACATCGGCGACGTCTACTCGCGCGCCAAATCGAGCTGCCCGAAGGGGCAGGAAACCTTCTGCGCGGAGCTGGCCGAAGCGGCCAAGCCGAAGAAGTAGATCGTGAGGCTGCAAGGCAAGGTCGCGCTCGTCACCGGTGGCGCACAGGGCATCGGGCTCGCATGCGCCGAGGCGCTCGCGCGCGAGGGCGCGAAGGTGCTCATCACCGACGTGAACGAAGGCGCCGCGGAGGGCGCGCTCGCGCGACTTCTCGGCCAGGGCGCCCAGGCCGCGTTCGTGAAATGCGATGTCTCGCGCAAGAAGGAAGTCGACGCGGCGATCGACGCGGCGGTCGCGAAGTTCGGCCGGCTCGACGTGCTGGTGGCGAACGCGGGCGTAGTGCACGCCGCGGAATTCCTCGATCTGGAGGAAGCGGATTTCGATCGCGTGCTGGCGGTGAACCTGAAGGGCATCTTCCTCGCCGGCCAGGCGGCCGCGCGCCAGATGGTGAAGCAGGGGCATGGCGGCTCGATCATCAACATGTCGAGCGTCAACGCCGTGCTCGCGATCCCCAACCAGGTTCCGTACGTGGTCTCCAAGGGCGGCGTGAACCAGCTCACCAAGGTGATGGCGGTCTCGCTCGCGCCCTACGGCATCCGCGTGAACGGCATCGGCCCGGGCACGATCCTGACCGAGCTCGCGAAGAAAGCCGTGCTCGGCAATCGCGAGGCGGAGCGCAAGATCCTCTCGCGCACGCCGATGGGGCGGATGGGGCAGCCGGAGGAGATCGCGCGTGTCGCGGCCTTCCTTGCGAGCGACGATGCGTCGTATCTCACCGGGCAGACGATCTATCCGGACGGCGGGCGGCTCGCGCTGAACTACACCGTCCCGGTGCCGGACTAATGCGGTAAGCTACGCCCCGAAAATTCCCATCGAAAGGCTTTCCATGAAACGCACCCTTCTCTGCGCGGCGCTGATGGCCGCTACCGGCGCCTTCGCTCAGCAGGCCGCCCTCGAGGCCCCGAAGCCCTCCTGCGAGCCGAAGCCCACCCTGCCCGGCCCGCGCATGCGCGAAGAGCCCGCCGCGATGCGCAATTTCAAGCGCGATCTGGACAAGTACAAGGAGTGCATGAACGCATACCTGGAAGCGCGCAAGGGGTCGATCAAGGCGCACCAGGACGCGGCCAACGCGGCGATCGAGGACTACAACGCCACGATGAAGGCGCTCAACGACGCGCAGAAGAACAACTAGTTCGGTTTTCTCCCCTCTGCCTTGGGAGAGGGCCGGGGAGAGGGTTGATTTGATTGGGCCCGAGGAAGGTCGTCCCCGTCACTGGCCCATCGCTCGAGCGCACGCACTGTGGAGTTTGCAGGCATTCGAGCATTCGCATGTGCTGGCATTGTCGACCCCTGCTTGCAATGGGGACACGCGCGGCGCGAAGAGAGGGACGGGTGGGATTGGACGATCGTGGAGGGCGCCGAGCTGACCCGCAAGTGACGCTGGGTTTCGACCGCAAAAAGCGAGTCCTGCCACGGTGCCTCTTCGATCAGTGGCGACCAATTCAGGCGAGCACCTTTTTGCGGTCGTGCGTCATTTGCGGGAAGCGAGGAACACCGGCGCAACGAGCGCCGGCGTCCCTCCCCGATCGTCCAATCCCACCCGTCCCTCTCTTCGCGCAATGACCCTCCCCGGCCTTCTCGCAGGGAGAAAAAAAGAGGCGGCCGAAAGCCGCCTCTCTTCGTTTCACTGTATGACGGTCATTCGGGAATCGTCAGCGTATTGCCGCTGAAGGTGATCGTGTTGGCCGCGGTCGGTGTCGCCGAGATCGGCGGGACGTTGGCGGCGGTGATCGCCGGTGCCGCACCTGCCGTGCCGCCGCGCGGCGTGGTGCGCACCACTTGCGAGGGCGGCAGCGCGGTGCCGTTCTTCAGGTGGCCGTACATCAGGTCCATCGCCTGGATGAAGTAACGGTGCAGCGGCACCAGGCGCGAGTCGTAGCCCGGAGCCGCGGCGTTGTCGATGAACGCGTCGAAGTGCTGCGCGTTGGTGATCTCGTAGTACGAGAGCTGGCTTGCGCTCTCGGCGGTCTTGTTCAACGCGTAATACGGGCGCGACGTGTGGTTGATCGGGATCAGCGTGTCGGAGCGTCCGTGCACGATCACCGTCGGCTTGCCGCGCAGGTTGCCGTTCACCTTCACCGCCTCGATGCTCGCGCGCAGCGTCGCACCCGCGGCGTTGGTGAGCAGGTCCCGCAGGCATTGCGCCCCGTCGTAGTTCAGGTCCTGCTTTCCGGTGGAAGGCGAGACCGACAGCACATCGACCAGCGCACCGCCGACGGAATTGTTGTTGACGATGTTGATGCCGCTGGTCGGCGGAACGCCGTTGCCGGTGGAGAAGATCAGGGAGGCCGCGTTCGCCGAGAGCGTGGTGACAGTGCCCGCGGCGACCGTCGGAGCGAAGCTGTACCCGCACAGGTTGTCCTTCACGCTCGCCTTCGCGTACGTCTCGGCATAGGTCTTGGTGACCGCGAGCACCGCCAGCGAGTAGTGCGACGCCATGAACGGAATGGAGTCCTGCTCCCATCCATACGCGAGCATCTTCGCGAGCGCGTCGTTGCCCTGGTCCGTCGGCGTGGCCCCGGTGACGAGCCCCTTCGCGACGAGCGCCGCGCAGCGGTTCGTCGCGAACGCAGCCGGCGGCGTGGTGATACCCGCGAGGCCCGCGGAATTCGCACCCACGGCCGCGGTGGCGAGAGAGGCGCACGGCTCGAACAGGTTGGCGTAGGTGAAGTAATCGTAAAGCGACTTGCCGAAGGTGGCCACCGTCGTCGTGCCGCGGCGAATCGTGAGGCCTGCGGGCGGATTCATCTGCACCTGGGGCTCGCCCACCGCGACTCCGTCAATCAACCCATTCACATCCTGCTCGGCGGCCTGGATCGCCGCGCCTCCGCCGTTCGAGACACTCGAGGCGATGACGATGGTGTTGCCCGGCGTGATCGTCTTGAACACTCCGCCGGCCACCGAGTTGCCGAACTTCTGGTTGAGCATGTAGAACGCGAATTCCACCGCGCGCAGCGTATCGCGGCCCCAGTCCTTCTCGGGGTTCTGCTGCGAATGCGCGTGCTTGAACGCCCAGCGATTCGGGAACGCGGCGTTGAATGCGGCGAGATCCGCGGCGGAAAGGTTGGCGTTGAATTGCGCTGCGGTTCCTGCGGTCGCGGCGGGCGTGCGCTGGCCCTGGATCAGGTTCACCGCGTCGGCGACGAGATCATGCGCCCCGTTGCCCGAGCCCTTGTCGGTGTAGGCGACAGCGCAGCCGTGCTTCAGGCCCCATTCGCCGGCGGTGCCGATGGCCCCGTAGACGCCGCGCGAGCCGCTCGAGGTCGCGGTCACGATGCACGGGTTCGCGGTGCTGAACGTGGTCGGGATCTGCACCATCAGGGTCACGTTCTGGCGCCCGGTGCCGTCGTCGGCATAGGTCAGGTGCTCTTCACCGGCGATCTTGCCCTCGCCCGTGGTCACACTGCCGCTGGCATCGACGTTCGGGCCATAGAGGGTCCCGTAACCGCCATTCGCGGCCACGTCGACCAGCGCCTTGTAGTTGTTGCAGATCGCGATCGTGCGCAGCTCCGCGACCGTGGGGCTTCCGGGTGTGGCGGGGGCGGGGCATGCGCCGGCGAGGCCGGACTTGCCGAGGCCGCCGGTAAGCAGGTCGTTGGTGGTGCCGTCGTAGGTGGTCGAGACGATCGAGCCCTTGACGTAATCGGGCCGGACGTTCTGATCGAGCGAGTTGTTGCTTCCGCCTCCTCCACAGCCTGCGATTGCGGTGAGCGTTGCCGCGAGCAGAGTCGTGCGCATGAATGCCGACATGGTGTTCTTCTCCAGAGCGATTGAATTGCGATTCGTTGTTTTCAAGCGTGAAGCTTCCTGCAAGCGCTGTGCCACTGCGGCTTCCCACGCAAGTGGTTGAATCCTGAAGAAACCGGATTCCGCATTTTCGCCAAGAATGTCCGGAAAGCCGGACGGTTCCGTACTGCCGCGCGCGTTCCCCGAGGATAACGCGCGCTTCCCGGAATCCGGACGGGCATCCGGCATTCCGGACAACAGGCGAAGAATACGCCTAGTGGTGCCGGTCCGGGCGACCGTTCGCGAGCGTCGAGAGCTTCTGGTAGAGCGTCGCGCGGGAGATGCCGAGGAGCTCCGCGGCGAGGATCTTCTTGCCTTCGGCCGCGGCGAGCGCGGAACGGATCGCGCTTCTCTCGGCATCGGCGACGATATCCGCGAGCTTGAGTGTCGGGCGGTCTCCGCGCCGCGCCGCGCTCGCGACCCGCGGAAGCACCAGCGTGAATTCCTCCGCGGAGAGCCGCGGGCTGTCGGAGTTGAGCGTCACCTGCTCGAGCACGTTGCGCAGCTCGCGGATGTTGCCCGGCCAGCTATAGGCGGAGAGCACGGCGAGCGCGGTCGGCGTGATCTCGCGTTGCGGCCGTCCGGCGCGGCGCGAGATTTCCTCGAGGATCGGATCGCACAGCGACTCGAGATCGCCGATGCGCTCGCGCAGCGGCGGCAGCTCGATCGGCAGCACCGACAGGCGATAGTAGAGATCGGAGCGGAAGCGGCCCATCGATACCATCTGGCGAAGGTCGACGCTGCTCGCGGCGACCACGCGCACGTCCACCTTGGCGACGCGGTTCGATCCGAGCGGCTCGACTTCCTTTTCCTGCAGCACGCGCAGCAGCTTCGCCTGCGTGGCCATCGGCATGTCGCCGACCTCGTCCAGGAAGAGCGTGCCGCCATTGGCGAGCACGAACTTGCCGTCGCGCCCATGCCGATCCGCGCCGGTGTAGGCCGATGCGGAGGCGCCGAAGAATTCCGCCTCGAGGAGAGTATCGGGAATCGCGGCGACATTGACGCCGATGAAGGGGCCGTGCGCGCGCGGGGAGGCGGCGTGGATCGCCTGCGCGAGCACCTCCTTGCCGGTGCCGGTCTCGCCCAGCAGCAGCACGGTGGTATCGACCTGCGCCGCCCTGCGCGCCTGGCGCTTCACCTCCATCGCCGCGGACGACGCGCCGATGAAGTTCGAGAACGTATACCGGGTGCGGCGCTCTTCGGCGAGCGATTTCTGGATATCGGCGAGCTGCGTCTCCAGGCGCTGGAACTTCGATACCAGCGGCCCCAGGTACTTCAAGCGGTCGAACAGCATGAAGCCGGCGGCGCCGATCACGCGGCCGCGCTCGTCCATGATCGGCACGCGCATCACGACGAACGATTCCTCGCCGAACTGCATGATGTCGAGCATGATCGGCTCGCCGGTGCGCACGATCTCGCGCATCAGGCTATTGGGGATCACGTCCTCCACCGGCCGGCCGAGCGCCTCGGTGGCGCACGCGAGCTTGAGCCGCGCCGCGTACTTGTCGCTCAGCCACACGATGCGCGCCTCGCGATCGACGATGATCGCGCCCTCGCACATCTGGTCGAGCCCCTCGAACAGGGACTTCTTGGCGATCTTGCGGATCGCCGCGGGGTCCTTCAGTTGGCTCACAGCTCCTCCCGGGTTTTCTTATTTGACGACGGATCGGTCCTGCCCGAACAGGATCTTGCGCTCTTCCTCGGTATGCGGGCGCGGAGCCTGCGGATTCACTTGCTTCGCCAACGCGTAGGCGCGCGCGGTCGCGGGGCGCGAGCGGATCGATGCGTGCCAGCGCTTGAGGTTCGGAAACTCGTCCATGTTCTGTCCCTGGCGATCGGGGATGACCCACGGATAGGCCGCCATGTCGGCGATCGAGTATTGCTTGCCGAGGATGAAGTTGCGCCCGCCGAGGCGCTTGTCGAGCACGCCGTAGAGACGGTTGGTCTCCTTCACGTAGCGCTCGATGGCGTAGGGCAGCTTTTCCGGCGCGTAGTGGGCGAAGTGGTGGTTCTGCCCCGCCATCGGGCCGAGCCCGCCCATCTGCCAGTTGACCCACTCGAGCGCCTCGACCTGCCCGCGCAAGTCCTTGGGGATGAACTGCCCGGTCTTGCCGGCGAGGTAGAGCAGGATCGCCCCGGACTCGAATACGCTGATCGGTTTGCCGCCATCCGCCGGTGCGTGATCGACGATCGCGGGGATCTTGTTGTTGGGCGAGATCTTGAGGAACGTCGAGTCGAACTGGTCGCCTTTCGAGATGTTGACCGGCTTCACCGTGTACTCGATCCCGGCCTCCTCGAGGAAGAGCGTGATCTTGTGGCCGTTGGGCGTCGTCCAGTAGTACAGGTCGATCATGGGATGCGGTCCTCGAAGTCGGCGGTCAGGCCTTGCGGTCGATCTTGAAGGCGTTGAACGCCTGGGCGATGGGCATGAGCTCGATACTATTCACATTCACGTGCGCCGGTCGAGTAGCAACCCAGTAGACCGTCTCGGCGATATCCTCCGCGCTGAGCGGCGTGACGCCCGCGTACACCTTGGCCGCGCGTTGCGCATCGCCCTGGAACCGTACCTGCGAAAACTCGGTTCCGCCGCACATTCCCGGCTGCACGTCGGTCACCCGCACCGCCGTGCCGAGCAGGTCGGCGCGCAGGTTCAGGCTGAACTGGTGCACGAAGGCCTTGGAAGCGCCGTAGACGTTGCCGCCGGGGTACGGATACATCGCCGCCACCGAGCCGATGTTGACGATGTGGCCGCGGTTGCGCGACACCATCCCGGGCAGCGCCGCGCGCGTGCAATACATGAGCCCCTTCACGTTGGTGTCGACCATCGTGTCCCACTCGTCGAGGTTCGCCGATTGCGCGGGCTCCAGGCCGAGCGCCAGGCCGGCGTTGTTGACCAGCACATCGACGGCGGCGAAGTCGGGTGGGAGCGAATCGAAAGTCCTGAGCACGTCCGCGCGGTTGCGCACGTCGAGCTCCACCGTCAGCACCGGAACATCCAGCTCCTTCTCGAGCGCATCCAGCCGGTCGCGGCGACGCCCGGCCGCGACGATGCCGTGGCCCTCGCGCGCGAACCGCCGCGCGATCGCGGCGCCGAATCCGGCGGTCGCGCCGGTCACGAAAATGATCATGGGCGAATTATGCAGGAGCGCTTCCTACCGACCCATCGGACCCACATCGCAACGTTTGTACTGGTCGGGCCATGGGAGGTCGACCTTGAGCTCCTTCGCTGCGTGGCGCGGCCAGTAGGGATCGCGCAGCAGGGCGCGCGCGAGGCACACGGCATCCGCCTGCCCGAGGGCCACGATCTGCTCGGCCTGCGCGGCATCAGCGATGAGTCCGACGGCGAGCGTGGGGATGCCGGCCTCGCGCCGGATCGCCTCGGCGAACGGCACCTGGTAGCCCGGGCCGAGCGGCATCTTCGCATCGAGCACGTTGCCGCCGCTCGAGCAGTCGATCAGGTCGATGCCGAGCGCCTTCAGGCGCCGCGCGAGCTCGAGCGTCTGCGCGAGGTCCCAGCCGTTCTCGGCCCAGTCGGTGGCGGAGACGCGGTAGAACACCGGCTTGTCCGCGGGCCAGATCTCGCGGATGGCGCGCGCGACTTCCAGCGCAAAGCGCAGGCGGTTGTCGAGCGAGCCGCCGTACTCGTCGGTGCGCAGGTTGGACAGCGGCGAGCAGAACGTGTGCAGCAGGTAGCCGTGGGCGCCGTGGATCTCGACCACGTCGAAACCCGCGGCGAGCGAATGTCGCGCGGCGCTGCGGAAATCCTCGAGCGCCTTCGCGATGTCGTCGCGGGTCATCGCGCGCGGCGTGCGATACGCGCCGAAGGCGATCGCGCTCGGCGCGAGCGTCTCCCAGCCGCCGTCTTCCGGAGCGATCGGCTTGCCGCCCTTCCACGGCTTGTCGACCGAGGCCTTGCGGCCGGCGTGCGCGATCTGGATCGCGGGCACCGCGCCGTGCGCGCGGATGAAATCGGCAACGCGTTTCCATGCCGCTCCGTGGGCTTCCGACCAGATGCCCGCATCCCACGGCGTGATGCGGCCCTCGGGGGAGACCGCGCTCGCCTCGACGCACACCAGGGCGGCGCCGCCGATCGCGCGCGAGCCGAGGTGCACGAAATGCCAATCGTTGGGCATGCCGTTGTCGCTCGAGTACTGGCACATCGGCGAGACGAAGATCCGGTTGGTGAATTCGATCGAACGCAGCTTGAGCGGCGAGAAGAGTCGCGACATGGAGGTGGGGAGCCCGCAGGTGTTGTTCGAGGAGGGAGTTTGTTTGGCATAGTAGCGTGTGGCCTTCGTGTGACTCCATGCCGACCCATTCCGTTCTGACCCTGCGTGCGGGAAAGCGCGCCTTCGAGCGCCTGAAATCGGTGGGCTTCGATCCCGCGGATGTCGAGATCGTTCCCGGCGCCGCGGGCGGGCCGAAGGGCCTGGGCATCGCCGGACTCGATCGCACGATTTTCGGGGAGTGGCTCGCGGGCGCTCCGCGCGTGCGCCATCTCGTGGGCGCCTCGATCGGCGCATGGCGTTTCGCCGCCGTGTGCCGCGAGGATCCGGTGCGGGCGCTGGGCGAATTCACCCGCGCATACACCGAGCAGTGCTACCCCACGCGCCCGAGCCGCCAGTTCGTGACGAAGAGCGCGCGCGGCATGCTGGACGCGCTCTTCACCGGGCGCGAGGAGGAGATCCTCGCGAGCCCCAGCTATCGCCTGCACATCCTCGTGGTTCGCGGACGCTGGCCGCTCACGCGCGACACGGGCTTCTCGACCTCGCTCGGATTCGGCCTCGCGGCGATGGCCAACATTGTCGGACGCAAGCACCTCGCGCGCTTCATCGACCGCACCGTGTTCCACGACACGCGCGAGCCTCCACCCTTCATGCCCGTCGGCGACGCATTCCAGACGCACGTGGTCGGTCTCAACCGCCACAATCTCGGCGCGGCGCTTCTCGCCTCCGCATCCATTCCGCTGGTGCTCGAAGGTGTCGCGGACATTCCCCACGCGCCCACAGGAATCTACTGGGATGGCGGCATCATCGATTACCACGTGCACCTGCCCTTTCATCAGGCGAAGGGGCTGGTGCTCTATCCGCACCTCACCGACCGCATCGTTCCCGGATGGCTCGACAAGGGCATGCCGTGGCGCAACGCGCGCGGTCCGTGGCTCGACAACATGGTGCTGGTTTCGCCGTCGCGCGAATACCTGGCAAAGCTGCCGCACGGAAAGCTGCCCGACCGGCGCGATTTCCGCCATTACGCCGGCGACGACGCCGGCCGCATGAAGTACTGGCGCACCGCGATCTCCGAGAGCGACCGCCTGGCCGAGGCGTTCCTCGAATTCGCGCGGCGCCCGGATATGGCGCGAGTGTTGCCGCTTTAGCCGCCTTCGATGGTCGCCTCAAAGTCCCAAAATGGGACTATAATGGCGGCCATGCGTGTCATAGCCCTGCGGACGATCAAGAGCTTCATCGAAAGCAGGCCGGAGCATGCCGACGTTCGCGAACCGGCGCTGGCATGGTATCGCCAGATCCTTCGGGCGGATTGGGAGTCGCCGGCGCAACTCAAGCGCGAGATTCACACTGCGAGCGTCCTGAGGGACGGGCGGGCAGTTTTCAATGTTGCAGGAAACAAATATCGAATCGTCGTTTGGATCAATTACCCGTATCGAGTCGTATACATTCGATTCATCGGCACGCATTCTCAGTACGACAAGATCAACGCACAGAGTGTTTGAGGATACCCATGGACATCAAGCCGATCAAAACGAAGAGGGATTACGAAGCGACGCTGAAGGGGATTGAGAGCCTGATGGGCGCGAAGCGCAACTCGCCCGAAGGGGACCGGCTGGATGTGCTCGTCACTCTCGTCGAGGCTTACGAGGCGCGGCATTTCCCCCTCGATCTGCCCGACCCGGTCGCCGCCATCAGGTTCGTAATGGAGCAGCGAGGTCTCTCCGTAAAGGACCTCGTTCCCTACATCGGACAGCCCAATCGCGTTTACGAGATTCTCAGCCACAAGCGGCCGCTGACGATGGCTATGGCGTGGAGGCTGCACCTGGGGCTTGGAATTCCCGCCGAGTCGTTGATTCGGCAGGCTGCGTAGGAAGGCCGTGGCACGCAAGACTCATTACGACGTGCTCGGCATCGCGCGCGATGCATCCTCGGTCGACATCGCCTCGGCATTTCGCGACAAGCTCGCGGAGCTGAAGGCAAAGCCCGGAGTCGTCCCCGAGGCGATCGACGAATTGCGCGAGGCCTACCAGACGCTCGCCAATCCGGTGCGGCGCGACGACTACGACCGGGAGATCGCCCCGCGCGCCGTTACGCGTGCACCGAAGGTCAATGCGGCGCGCGAAAGCGACGGCGCGCACCGTCCTTTCTGGAGTACGCCCGCGTTCAAGTACACGATCCCGGTGGTCATCCTCGTGATCGCGTTCTGGGGATGGAAGCGCCAGAAGCCGCCAACGCCCCCACCGGAGGTCGTGTCCGTCGAGCGCACGGTGCAGGAAAATTCCTCGGCCGGCGACGTGGGCTCGCGCGAGGCGAGGCCGGTGGCGAGCACGCAGAGCCCATCGTCCGCGCGCTCCGCGGAGCAGGTGTTCGCCGACGTTTCGCCGAGCGTCGTGCGCGTGCTCGTCTCCGATTCGAGCGGTCGCGTGACCAAGCAGGGCAGCGGTGTGGTCATCGGATCGGGGCGCGTCATCACCAACTGTCACGTGGTCACCGGCGGCGGGCAGATCGCCGTGAAGACCGGAACCAACAGCCGCTCCGCGAGCATCAACGTTGCGGATGAAGAGTTCGATCTGTGCAGCCTCGATGTGTTCGGGCTCGATGCGCCTGCAGTGACATTGGGCACCGTCGCGAGTGTCCGCACCGGGCAACGCGTCTACGCGATCGGCGCGCCCATGGGCCTCGAGCTCACGATCTCGGAAGGCATCGTCTCGTCGCTGCGCGAGGCCTCCGGCAGCAAGGTGATCCAGACGACCGCGCCGGTCTCGCCGGGATCGAGCGGCGGCGGGCTCTTCAATACGGAAGCGAAGCTGGTCGGCATCGTCACCTTCCAGAATCGCGACGGCCAGAACCTGAACTTCGCGGTGCCGGTCGACTGGATCGGCGAGATGCGCACGCGCGGCACGAGCGCGACCGGCGTGGGCGCGGGGTCCAGCCCCGGTCCCGGCACCCAGGCCCCGGCCGCGACGGCGGAGCCCACGATCGGGGAGATGGTGGTCGGGTCGTGGTATTGCTTCGGATCGATCACGGGGCGCAACGGCGAATACACCTATGCGGCGAACGGAGAGATGCGCATCTCCTCCGCCGACGGGCGCAACGTCACCGGTTCCTATCGCGTCACCGGGCGGCGCATCGTGTACCAGGGCAAGGACGGCGCTTCCACGCTGGAAATCGAGTCGATTACGCGCGACCACATGGTGCAGCTCGTGGGGGCAGGCCACCGGCTCGCATGCGACCGGCGCTCTTAGGCAACAAATGTAACGCGGCGCGCGGAGGATCCACGGGAAATCGCGCCTTCGCCTGTGATCGCCGTCACATCCGCGCGGGGAACGCCGTGATAGCCTGATCCACGAACCCCGAGAGGAAAAATTCCATGTCCCGATCCTTCCCCGCAAATCGTTTCCCCGTCGCCTGCGCCGTGGCCGTGATGGCCGCGACGAGCATGACGGCCCACGCGCAACTCACCGAAGACACCGCGCGCCAGGCCGCGCAGGAGCTGAGAGTGCTGGTGACCGAAGGCACCGGGGTCATCGGCGACCTGCAGCCGGCGATCAACGGCGGCACGGTGGCGAAGGACCAGGCCAGCCCCGAGGCGCTGGTGAACCAGTTCAAGGCGCGCTACCAGAAAGCCACCAACGCGCCGCTCGACACGAAGACGACGGGCGTGGTCGGAGACGCGCGCCGCGCGTACCTGCAGTCCTTCACGTCGGTGGTCACGCGCTTCCAGGGCAACCTCACCAAGGGCGGGCAGGATGCGTTCGTGCCGGCGTTCTTTCGCGCGCAGGTCCTCAAGGATTTCAACCAGCAGATGCAGGGAAAGATCCAGGCGTACGCCACCAATCGCGATAGCGAGCTGATCAACGGCGACTGGGCGGTCAAGAAAGTGATGAAGGGCTCGCCTCTCGCCGCCGATGTGCAGAGCCTGATGGCCACCGGCGCGCTCGAGCCCGTCGTCAAGCGCAACGGCAACACGGTGATGGGTTACTACCCGATGAAGCTCGGCGCGGGATGCGTCGCCTGCCACGCGCAGAACGGCCTCAAGCAGACCGAGGGTGCGTTCGGCGGCGCGCTGGTCGCGGAAATTCCGGTCAAGTAAGCTCCGATGAGCCTTCAACGCCTGTTGGGGCTGCTGCCGATTGGACTGCTCGTGCTGGTGGGCCTCGACATGGCGATGATGGTCGTGCAGGACCGGCAGAGCCGCGCGACCTTCGACCAGGTGCGCCGCGCGCAAGCGCAGCGCGACGTGCTCGGCACTATCCGCACGAACTGCGAGGCGCTCACCTTCAAGGCCGTGGCGTGGACGCTCACGCGCCGCAGCTCGCAGGGCCGGCAGTACCAGGACGGCAAGAAGGACTGCATCGAGGCGGTCGGCCAGGCCGAGGCCGCGATGCCGCAGGCGCGCGATGCGCTCGAGCCGCTCAAGCAGCGCCTGCAGCAGCTCGCCGGGCTCCTCGAAGCGATCCAGTCCGATCACACCGACGAGACCAAGATGGTGACGGTGGGGCGCCTCGAACGCGAGGTGCAGCCGCTCACCACGGCGATCCACAAGGACCTCGACGACTTGATGCGCGCCGCGGACGACGAGTCCGGGCGGCTGATGGCCGCGGCGCTCGAGCAGCAGGAGCGCACGCTGTGGCTCGGAGGGCTCGCCGGCCTGCTCGCGATCCTGATCGGCGCGGCGCTGGCGCAAATCGTGACGCGCCGCATCCTGCTCTCGGTCGGTGAAGCGGTGACCGTGGCGAGCGCGCTCGCCGACGGCGACCTGGGCGTGGCTCCGCGCATGCGTCGCGACGACGAGATCGGCAAGCTGCTCGCGGCCATGGACCGGGCGCGCAAGGCCTGGATCACGGCGATCGGCGACATCCACAGCGTGACGCAATACATCTCGGAGGCGGCCGAAGGAATCGCCGAGGACGCGGGCACGCTCAACGAGCGCAGCCTGCACGCCGCGTCGAACCTGCGCGAGACCGCGCGCTCGATGACCGAGCTGCTCTCCACGGTGGAGGCGTCCACCGCTTCGGCGTTGCGCGTGTCCGAGCTCGCGGGTGCGGCGACCGGATCGGCGCACGAAGGCCAGGCCGCGATGACCGATGTGGTCCAGACGATGGACAATCTGAGCGCGGCTTCCGCCAAGATCGGCGAGATCGTCGCGGTCATCGACTCCATCGCCTTCCAGACGAACCTCCTCGCGCTCAACGCCGCGGTCGAGGCGGCGCGCGCCGGCGAGCAGGGCCGCGGGTTCGCGGTCGTGGCGGGCGAAGTGCGCGCGCTCGCGCAGCGCTCCTCGCAGGCGGCGGCCGAGATCCGCGGGCTCATCGGCACGTCGGTCGCGGGGGTCGAGAAGGGGGCGCGCGCGGCCGCGGGCGCGAGCCACAAGATCCATCACGTCGGCGAGTCGATCGAGCAGGTCTCCGCCATGATCGACGACGTTTCCGGCGCGGCGGGCCGCCAGACGCGCGAGATCGACCAGTTGTCGCGCAGCATCGGCGAGCTCGACCGGCTGACCCAGAACAACACGCGCATGGTGGGATCGTGGACCGACCGGGCGGGACACCTGCGCGAAGAGGTGCAGCGCCTCGCGGGGCTCGTCCAGCGATTCCGCCTGCCGCAGGCCACCACCTTCGCCACCGCGGCCGTGCCCAATGCCGCCGGCGCGGGCAAGCGCCTGGCCGCGCCGCAACCCGAGACGCCGTAGAAGATCGTCAGTAGTTCAGGTTGGGCGCGAGCCAGCGCTCGGCCTGCGCGAGATCCATGCCCTTGCGATGCGCGTAGTCGGCGACCTGGTCGCGCTCGATCCTGCCGACCGCGAAGTAGCGCGCCTCGGGATGCGCGAGATAGAAACCACTCACCGCCGCCGTGGGCAACATCGCGAACGACTCGGTGAGCGTGATGCCCGCGTTCTTCTCGCCGTCGAGCAGCCTGAAGAGGTCGGCCTTCTCGGTATGGTCGGGGCACGCCGGATACCCCGGGGCGGGGCGGATGCCGGCGTATTTCTCCGCGATCAGCTCGTCGTTGGCGAGCTTTTCCTCGGCCGCGTAGCCCCAGTATTCGGTGCGCACCCGATGGTGCAGGTGCTCCGCGAACGCTTCCGCGAGCCGATCGGCGATCGCCTTCAGCATGATCGCGTTGTAGTCGTCGTTCTTCGCCTCGTATTCCTTCACGCGCGCGTCGATGCCGATGCCCGCGGTCACCGCGAAGGCGCCGACGTAATCGGCGATGCCCGAGTCGCGCGGCGCGACGAAATCCGCAAGGCACAGGTTGGGATTGCCGGCGGGCTTCTGGTTCTGCTGGCGCAGGTTGTGCCAGGTCGCGAGCACCTGCTCGCGCTTTTCGTCCGCGTAGATCTCGATGTCGTCGCCGACCGAATTCGCGGGCCACAGCCCGAAGACGCCGCTCGCCGTGAGCCAGCGTGACTTCACGACCCGATCGAGCATCGCCTGGCCGTCGCGCAGCACGTTACGCGCGGCCTCGCCGACGACCGGGTCCTCGAGGATCTCCGGGTACTTGCCCGCGAGGTCCCACGTCTGGAAGAACGGCGCCCAGTCGACATAGGGCACGAGTTTCTCCAGCGGATAGTTCTTGAGAGCGAGCCGGCCTTGGTCTCGCGGCTTCGCGGGACGGTAGCCGGCCCAGTCGATCTTCGCCGCGTTGGCGCGCGCCTGTGCAAGCGACACGCTCTTCTGCCCGGTCTTGCTGGCGTGCGCCGCGCGTACCTTCACGTAATCCGCGCGCACCTGCTCCATGTATTTCGGGCGCTGCTCCTCGCTCGAGAGCGCCGAAGCCACGCCCACCGCGCGCGACGCATCCGGCACCCACACCACGGGCCCGGAGTAGTTCGGCTCGATCTTGACCGCCGTGTGCGTCCGCGAGGTCGTCGCGCCACCGATCAGCAGCGGCACCGTGAAGCCGGTGCGCTCCATCTCCTTCGCGACGTGCGCCATCTCCTCGAGCGAGGGCGTGATGAGCCCGGAGAGCCCGATCATGTCGGCGTTCTCCTTGCGCGCGGTCTCGAGGATCGTGTCGCACGCGACCATCACGCCGAGGTCGACGACGTCGAAGTTGTTGCACTGGAGCACCACGCCCACGATGTTCTTGCCGATGTCGTGCACGTCGCCCTTGACGGTGGCCATCACGACCTTGCCCTTCGCCTTGGGCGCGGTGCCGAGGCGCTTCTTCTCCTCCTCGATGAACGGGATCAGGTGCGCGACGGCCTGCTTCATCACGCGCGCCGATTTCACCACCTGCGGCAGGAACATCTTGCCCGCGCCGAAGAGATCGCCCACGACGTTCATGCCGTCCATCAGCGGGCCCTCGATCACCTGCAGCGGCCGCTCGTACTGCGGGCGCGCTTCCTCGGTGTCCTCGACGACGTATTGGGTGACACCGCGCACCAGCGCGTGCACCAGGCGCTCCTGCACCGTGCCCGCTCGCCAAGCCTCATCGGCCACCGCGTCCTTCGCCTTGCCCTTGAACGACTCGGCGAATTCCACCAGCCGCTCGGTGGCGTCGGGACGGCGGTTGAAGATCACGTCCTCGACTCTTTCGAGCATCGCCGGCGGTATCTCGGCGTAGACGCCGAGCTGGCCCGCGTTCACGATGCCCATCGTCATGCCCGCCTTGGCCGCGTGGTACAGGAACGCGGTGTGCATCGCCTCGCGCACCGGGTCGTTGCCGCGGAAGGAGAACGAGAAGTTCGACACGCCGCCGGAAGTCTTCGCGTGCGGCAGGTGGCGATGGATCCACGCGACCGCCTCGAGGTAATCGCGCCCGTAGGTGTTGTGCTCCTCGATGCCGGTGGCCACCGCGAAGATGTTCGGATCGAAGATGATGTCCTCGGGCGGAAAGCCCACCTGCGGCCCGGTGAGGAGGTCGTAGCAGCGCTGGCAGATCTCGGTCTTCCTCTTGAACGAATCCGCCTGGCCCTTCTCGTCGAACGCCATCACGACCGCCGCGGCGCCGTAGCGCCGCGCGAGCTTCGCCTGGTGGATGAATTCCGCTTCCCCGGCCTTGAGCGAGATCGAGTTCACGATCGACTTGCCCTGCACGCACTTCAACCCCGCCTCGATGACACTCCACTTCGAGCTGTCGATCATGATCGGCACGCGCGAGATGTCGGGCTCGGCGGCGATCAGCTGCAGGAACTTCGTCATGGCCGCGGCCGAATCGAGCATCGCCTCGTCCATGTTGATGTCGATCACCTGCGCGCCGCTCTCGACCTGCTGGCGCGCGACCGCGAGCGCCTCGGTGTAGTCGCCGGCGAGGATGAGGCGCGCGAACGCCTTGGAGCCCGTCACGTTGGTGCGCTCGCCCACGTTCACGAAAAGCGAATCGTCGCCCACGTTGACGGGCTCGAGGCCTGAGAGCCGCAGGCGCGGCTCGATCTTCGGGATGATGCGCGGCTTGAACGCCGACACCGTCTCGGCGATCCGGCGGATATGGTCGGGCGTGGTGCCGCAGCAACCGCCGGTGATGTTGAGCCAGCCGCTCTCGGCCCACTCGCGGATGAAGGCGGCCGTCTCGTCGGGCTGCTCGTCGTACTCCGCCATCGCATTCGGCAGGCCGGCGTTCGGATGCGCGGAGACATACACGTCGGAGATGCGCGAGAGTTCCTCGATGTGCGGCCGCAGCTGCTTGGCGCCGAGCGCGCAGTTGAAACCGACCGACAGCGGGCGCGCGTGGCGCACCGAATTCCAGAACGCCTCGGCGGTCTGGCCCGAGAGCGTGCGCCCGGACGCATCGGTGATCGTCCCCGAGATCATGATCGGAAGGCGGGTGCCCGACTCCTCGAAGTATTCGTCCACCGCGAAGAGCGCCGCCTTGGCGTTCAGCGTGTCGAAGATGGTCTCGACCATGATGAGATCCACGCCGCCTTCGACCAGCGCGCGGGTGGCCTGCTTGTACGCGTCCCGCACCTGGTCGAAGCTCACCGCTCGGAAGCCCGGGTCGTTCACGTCCGGGGAAAGCGAGAGCGTGCGGTTCATCGGCCCGAGCACGCCGGCCACGAAACGCGGCTTGCCGGGGGTGCGCGCGCTGAACGCGTCGGCCACCTCGCGGGCGAGGCGCGCGCCCTCGCGGTTCAGCTCCTCGACGATCGACTCGAGCTTGTAGTCGGCCTGCGAGATCGTGGTGGAGTTGAAGGTGTTGGTCTCGAGGATGTCGGCGCCGGCTTCGAGGTATTGCGTGTGGATCTCGCGAATCACCTCGGGGCGCGTGATCGTGAGCAGGTCGTTGTTGCCGCGCAGGTCGCGCGCGAAATCCTTGAAGCGCTCGCCGCGATATTGGGCCTCGGTGAGGTTGTAGCGCTGGATCATCGTGCCCATCGCGCCGTCGAGCACGAGGATGCGTTGCTCGAGCGCGTCGTGCAGCGTTTTCAGGCGGGCAGGGCGTGTGGCGATCGGTTGGTCCATGGGTCACCCAAATGCGAAAAACCCGTCCGGCGAGGCGAACGGGTTTTGGGCCGATCGCTTTAGCTGCATTTTTAGAGCGCCCGCAAGCTGACGGTCAAATCGGCGCTGAGGTCCTATCTTATCATGGGCCATGCGCGGCTACCTGCTGGCCCTGGTCCTGGCGCTCTCCGCGGCGGCGAGCGCGGCGTGGGCGGACGAGCCCGCGATCCGCGTGGGCTCGAAGCGCTTCACCGAGTCGTACATCCTGGGCGAGATCGTCGCCCAGGAGGCGCGTGCGGCCGGAGCGCAGGCGGTCCACCGGCCGGGGCTCGGCAACACCGCGATCCTCGTGCAGGCGCTGGCGAACGAGTCGATCGATGTCTATCCCGAGTACCTGGGGACGATCGCGCGGGAGATCCTCAAGATCGAGCAGGACCTGCCGCTCGCGGCGCTGAACGAGCGACTGCGGCCGATGGGGTTCGCCGCGTCCGTCCCGCTGGGATTCTCCAACAGCTACGCGATCGGCCTGCGCCGCGCTTACGCCGCCGAGCACCGCATCGAGCGCATCTCCGACCTCGCGCGCTTTGCGGATCTGCGCTGGGGGCTTTCGCACGAGTTCCTCGGACGGCGCGACGGCTGGCCCGGGCTCAAAGCGGCCTACGCGTTACCGCACCAGACACCGCGCGGCCTCGACCACGGGCTCGCCTACGAAGCTCTCGCCGCGGGCGAGGTGGATGCGATCGACCTATATTCCACCGATGCGAAGATCGAGCGCTATGGCATCGCGGTGCTCGCCGACGACCGCGGCTATTTCCCGCGCTACGACGCGGTGCTGCTCCACCGGATCGATGCGCCCGCGCGCTATCCGAAGGCGTGGGCGGCGATCGCCTCTCTCGAGGGGCGCATCGACGCGGCGACGATGATCAAGCTCAACGCGCAGGCCGAGATCGACAAGCACGACTTCGCGTCGGTCGCGGCGGGGTTCCTCGGAAGCCACGATGCGGGCCACGGGCGCGGGCTGCTGGAGGCGATCTTCGCGCCGGATTTTCCGCGGCTCCTCGCGCAGCACACGGTACTGGTCTTCGGCTCGCTGCTCGCCGCGATCCTGCTGGGCGTGCCGCTGGGTGTCGCGGCGCAACGCGTGCCGGCGCTCGCGCAGCCGGTGCTGCTCACCACGGGCCTGGTGCAGACGATTCCGGCGCTTGCATTGCTCGCGTTCCTGATCCCGCTCACCGGCACGATCGGCGTGTGGCCCGCGATGCTCGCGCTCTTCCTCTACGCGCTGCTGCCGATCGTGCGCAACACTCACGCGGGACTGATCGGCGTCGCCTCCGGCTTGCGCCAGGCGGCGCGCGCGCTCGGCCTCGTTCCCCGCGACATCTTGCTGCGGATCGAGCTGCCGCTGGCGCTGCCCACGATCCTCGCCGGCATCAAGACCGCCGCGGTGATCAACGTCGGCACCGCGACCATCGCCGCCTTCATCGGCGCGGGCGGCTTCGGCGAGCGCATCGCGCAAGGCCTCGCGCTCAACGACCACGTGATGCTGCTCGCCGGCGCGATTCCCGCGGCGGCGCTCGCCCTCGTGGTGCACGGCGTGTTCGAGGCTCTCGAACACTTCGCGACGCCGTCCGCGCGCGCCGCGCGCTAAACCGGGGACCAAAAACCGTGGTCTGTCCCCGGTTTTTCCGGTTTTTGCAGTTCGGCGGCGACGCGTTCGATCACGGAGCTCCAGTCGCCGATGCGCGGCTGGCGGAAGATGCGCGCCGTCGGATACCACGGCGTGTCGGAGCGGTCGAGGAGCCAGCGCCAGTCGGGCGAGAACGGCAGCAGCAGCCACAGCGGCCTGGCGAGCGCCCCGGCGAGATGCGCGACGGAGGTATCGACACTTACCACCACGTCCATCAGCGAGGCGAGCGCGGCGGTGTCGCGGAAATCGGCGAGCTCCGATTCGAAATGCAGGATCGCAGGCGTGGCCTCCAGCGCCGCGCGGTCGCTATCGCGGATATCCTTCTGCAGCGCCACCAGGGTGCAGCCCGCGTGGCGCAGCGGTTCGAGGAGTGCCAAGGGGATCGAGCGGTTGATGTCGTTCCTGAGCGTGGTGCTGCCCGACCAGGCGAGTCCTACCAGCGGGCGCTTGCGCTCGCCCAGCCGCGCGCGCCAGCGCTCGACGTAGGCGGGCAGCGCGTGCAGGTACGGAACATCGCGCGGGATCGAATCGAAATGCGTTCCGAACACGAGCGGCAGGCTCACGATCGGCAGGTACAGGTCGAAATCGGGAAGCGGATCGCCTAGGGCGAGCACGCGCTTGACCCCGGCGAGGCTGGACAGGAGCCCCTTGAGCGGCGGATGCACTTCCAGCAGCACGCGCGCGCCGAGGGCGTGCAACAGCGGCACATAGCGCGCGTACTGGATCACGTCGCCCATTCCCTGCTCCGCGTGCAGGAGGATCGTCTTGCCGCACACTTCTCCGGGATCATTCAATAGCGGCTGTGCGAATTCGCGCCGCGGGCCCTGGGTGTCGCTGCCGGCCCAACGCGCTTCGTGGTCGATCCAGCCGTTCTCGAAGTCGCCGAGCACCAGCCGCGAGAGCGCGCGATTGAAGCGCGCCCGCGCATACCCCGGATTGCTCGCGAGCGCGCGCTCGTAGCTCGCGAGCGCTTCCGGGTGGCGGTTCATCGCGGCCAGCGCCACGCCGCGATTGTTGAGCGCCTCGGCCGAAGCGGGCGATGCGGCGATCGCGCGGTCGTAATCCGCGATCGCCTCCTCCGGGCGGTTGAGCATCCGCAGCGCGGCGCCGCGATTGCACAGCACCTCGACGTGGTTCGGGTCCGAGGCGAGCGCGAGCGAGGCGAGGCGCAGGCATTCTTCCCACTGGTTGCGGCGCGCGGCGAGCGTGGAGAGCAGGTGCAGCGCGTAGAAATGGCGCGGATCGTGCGCGAGGATCTGCTCGCACAGCGCCTGGGATTCCTTCCATCGGCCGGCGCCGAAGAGCGCCGCCGCCTCGCGCATCGCTTCCATCGCGTTACGCCCGATCGGCGGCCGCGAGGCGCAACCCGAGCCCGACCAGCACCGCGCCGCTCGCGCGGTTCATCCACGCGAGGGCCGCCGGGCGCCGCAGGACGCGCTCCGAGAGGCTGCCCGCGGCGAGGCCCACTGCGGACTTGATCGGCAGCGCGAGGGCCGCGTAGATCACGCCCAGGACCACGAGGTCGCGCGTCGGATGCGCGCTCGCCGGATCGACGAACTGCGGCAGGAACGCGAAGAAGAAGAGCACGATTTTCGGGTTGGTCACGTTCGAGAGCACGCCCTGCCAGACGAGCGCCAGGGGCGAGAGCCGGGCCACGCTCGTTCCCCGCGCGAGCGCGGCCTTGCGCGACAGGATGAGGCGCAGGCCGAGGTACACGAGGTACACGGCGCCGGCGATCTTGAGCGCGAAGAAAAGCGTCTCGCTCGCCTTCAGGATCGCGCCCACGCCGAGGGCCGCGAGAGCGGTGTGCACGAGGATGCCGAGGCACACGCCGGCCGCGGAGCACAGGCCCGCGAAGCGGCCCTGCGCGAGCGAGCGCGAGATCACGTAGAGCATGTCCTGGCCGGGTGTGGCGATGAGCGCGAGCGACGCCACGACGTACAGTCCCAGCGAGGAGGATTCCACGGCGCTCGCGGATCAGCCCGGGTTGGCGGCGAGCCAGTCGAGCGCCAGCGCCGCGAGCGTCTTCACGCCGAGTTTCAGGCAGTTCTCGTCCACGTAGAAGCGCGGGCTGTGGTTGGGCGCGGCGGTCGCCGCATCGCGCTCCGGCGGCGTGCAGCCCATGAAGTAGAAGAAGCCCGGCACCTGCTTCTGGAAGAACGAGAAATCCTCGGCGCCGCACACCTTGTCGATCACGCCGACGTTGTCCTCTCCGGCGATGCGCGCGAGCGTCGGGACCGACCATTCGGTGAGCCCCGGATGGTTCACCGTCACGTCGTACCAGCGGTGGATGTGCACGGTCGCCTTCGCGCCGCCCGCCTCGGCGATCAGCTCCGAGATGCGCTTCACGTGCTCGTGGATCTCGTTCCTCTGCTCCTCGTCGAAGCTGCGGATGGTGCCCTCCATCCGCACTTCGTCGGGGATGATGTTATGGCGCACTCCGCCCTGGAACACGCCGACGGTGACGACCGAGGGCTCCTTGGTGATGTTCATGCGCCGCGACACGACGGTCTGCAGGCCGAGCACGATCTGCGCGCCTACCACGATCGGATCGACGCCGCGCCACGGCATGGCCGCGTGCGTCTGCGTGCCGCGCACGAACACGCGGAAATCGTCGGCCGAGGCCATCAGCGGGCCGGAGCGATAGCCGATCTTGCCGGTCGTGTGGATCGATGTGATGTGCAGGCCGAAGATCGCATCGACATCGGGATTGCTGAGCGCGCCCTGCTCGATCATCATCCTGGCGCCGCCCTCTTCTCCGATCGGCGGGGTCTCCTCGGCCGGCTGGAAGATGAACTTCACCGTGCCGGGGATGCGCTCGCGCATTCCGGCGAGAACTTCCGCGACCCCCATGAGAATGCCGGTGTGCGCGTCGTGGCCGCAGGCGTGCAGCACGCCGCGCGACATGCCGCTCCACTCGGTCTTCTCCGTGCTCCTGAACGGCACGTCGACTTCCTCGGTGACGGGCAGGGCATCCATGTCCGCGCGCAGCGCCACGACCGGGCCGGGCAAGCCGCCCTTCAGCACGCCGACGACGCCGGTGTGCGCGACTTTGTGGCCGCCTTCGGGGGCGAGGGCGCGCAGGGGATAGGGTAACCCCATCGCGGTGGGCACCACGCGGGTGGCGAGGGCGGGGT
>JANPHA010000196.1:0-1762 GCA_031424255.1 Burkholderiales bacterium
CACCCTTCTTCTGGATCAGCGCGGTGTGGAGATCGTGGTAGAACAGGTGCAGCCATAGGACATCCGCTGGTTGCGTGGCCTCCGGCATCGCGACGAGGTCCGCTGAGACGGCTTTGACGTTCTCTCGGCCCGGCTCCTTCGCAAGAGTCTGCATGCGGCCGACCTGATCGGGCTTTAAGTCGGCGATTTCGGTCGGCACGAAGCTGAAGACCCGCCCTTTGGGTCCCACTACGTCGGAGAAAAGGCGCGTCCAGTCGCCGTCGCCTGGGTAAACGTCGATGACAGTGGAGCCCGCATCGACTCGTGCGAACCGGATCAACTCGGATAGTTTGGATTGGTCGTACATCGGGATTCCTTTACGCTGGGCAGTCGACTAGTGCGTGGAATGGAGCTGCTGTCCGACGACGCGAGAAAGGCGGCCGCCGCTGCGATCTCCGCGGGATCGGCCATGCGCTGGAGCGGAGTCATGGAGGCGTAGACCTTCTGGCCCTCCTCGCCTAGGGGTGCCATGTTGGCAGTTGCGGGCAGTCGGCCCCCCCGGCGGCTGCGCGAGCGGGCAGGGAGTTGTCCTTGCCAGATCGTCCTTCCGTGCTGCCCTCGATGTTCGCGATGAGGCGTGGGTTCACGCCTGGCGCATCGGCAACAGCGGCTTGGTAGAAACCCCGAGCCTTTCGTTGCGCGCGGAAGAGCGACCCGAATGGCGGAGGCGTTTTGGATGTCATACAACACTGTATCGCAGGCAAACCCACCCGCAGAGCGTTGAAGTGAAGAAAATGAAGCTCTTCCTGGCGTTGTGCTCGCCGTCGGCGCTTCGATCAGTGGATGCGCGCACCATGAGATTGTGGGCTACTACGCCGGATGGAAGCCGGGGACGATCCTGGGGCCGCGCGATGTGACCGTCGTCAACTACGCCTTCGCGTACGTCGCGCGCGACGGCTCGATCACCTTCGACGGCGCGCCGATGGAGAGTGCGTTCGCTCCGCTCCTCGCCTTGAAAGACCATAACCCCGATCTTCGCCTCATGATCTCCGTCGGCGGGTGGACGCGGTCCAATCGGTTCTCGGACATGGCCGCCGATGCTGCGATGCGCGAGGCATTCATCGATTCGACGATCGCGTTCCTGAGGCGCCATCGCTTCGATGGCATCGATATCGACTGGGAGTATCCGGCCGATATCGGTTATCCGTGTCCGGCCGGCGAGACGTGCCAGCGGCCCGAGGACAAGCGCAACTTCGTGCTGCTCGCGCGCGAGCTGCGCGCCGCGCTCGATGCCGCGGGAGCCGCCGACGGCAAGCGCTACGTCGCGACGATCGCCGCGGGTGCCGACGAGAAGTTCCTCCTGGATTCCGAGCGCAGCAGCGCGTGGCTTCGCGAGCTCGCCGCGAGCCTCGACTGGATCAACCTCATGAGCTACGACTACCACGGCTCATGGGAGCGCGTGGCCGGCCTGAATGCGCCGCTGCGCCACGATCCCGCGGATCCCGCCGGCACGAATGGAGAGGCGAGCGTGAAGCGCCTCCTCGAGAACGGCATTCCCGCGCACAAGATCACGCTCGGAATCCCCTTCTACGGCAAGGGCTGGGCTGGATGTGCGCCAGGTCCGGCCGGCGACGGTCTCTACCAGCCTTGCGCCGGCCTCGCTTCGGGGTCGGCGGCCGAGGGCTTCGACTTCGCCTATCTCACCGATCGCGGTTACCTGTCGCGCGATCGCGATGGCCGCTACACCGTTGCGGGCTTCGGCTTCGTGCGTCACTGGAGCCCG
>JANPHA010000197.1:0-12489 GCA_031424255.1 Burkholderiales bacterium
CACGTTCACGAGCGTGGTCTTGTTGCCTTCGGCGGCATCGAGCAACTCGCGGCACATCTCCTCGGCGTTGGCGCGCTCCGCACCCGACACGAGGATCGAGGCGAGCGGCTGTCCGATCACCTCGTGGTCGGAGAAGCCGAAGATGTCCTGGGCTGCGTGGTTCCATGCGGTCACGCGCGTGCGCCGGTCCCACTCGACGACCGCGAGCGGCGTGCTGTCGATGTGCATGCGCAGCTTCTGCCGGGCGACGATCTCCGCCTGCTGCGCCTTGAGCTTCTCGCTGGTCTCGCCGGCGAGCGCCTCCTCGGTCTCGTGCAGCCGGTCGCGCTCGCTCTGGAGCTCCCCGGAGAGGGACTCGCGCGCGCGCCGCACCATCAGCGAGTCCACCAGCGCGCGGTGAACCATCCCGTGCACGTAAGGCAGCAACCCCGCGAGGAGCAGCAGCACGCCGGAGAGGAAGAGCTGCTGGCGGTCGCCGGATCGCGCGAGCGATACCGCGAGCGGCACGAGGCCGAAGAACGCGACGATCTTGTACGCGTAGCGGTGCGGCGCGTAGTAGGCCACCGCGCCGGTGGTGAGCAACATCACCAGCATCACCACGGACAGCCGCTGCACCATGCGGCCGGTATCGGGAAGCAGCACGGTGCCGATCGCCGTCCAGCACAACGCGGCGAACACGGTGCCCACGACGAAGCGCCTCTCCCACAACGCTGTCTCGTCGGCCGGCGGAGCGCGCAGGATGAAGACCTTGTAGAGGAGGTAGCGCGAGATCGCCACCACCGAGGCCACGACGAACCACGCGAAGAGGAGCGGCTGCGCGAGGTCGTCCCACAGGATCGCGCCGAGAATGAGGATCACCAGCAGCGTCGCGAGCGAGCCGACGAGCGAAAACCGGAACAGCAGGCGGGTCTGCTCCGCTTGCAGGGTTGAATCCACGTTCATCGGGAGCGAGCGGGCGATGGAATGGCTCCGGGCCAGTGTAACATTCTTGATTTGACGGGCAAATTGCCCGAACGTCCCGTGAATATCGCGCTTTTTTTCCGGAATTCGCATCCTTGGGCCTGATCCACGCACTGCCGGAGCTGCTGGTGAACCAGATCGCGGCCGGCGAGGTGGTGGAGCGCCCGGCTTCCGCGCTGAAGGAGCTGATGGAAAACAGCCTCGACGCGGGCGCGCAGTCGGTCGCGGTGGACCTGGTCGAGGGAGGCGTGCGCCGCCTGCGGGTTGTCGATGACGGCGCGGGCATCGAGCGCGACGACCTGCCGCTCGCGCTCGCGCGCTTCGCCACCAGCAAGATCGCGACACTCGAGGACCTCGAGCGCGCCGGCACGCTCGGCTTTCGCGGCGAGGCGCTCGCCTCCATCGGCGCCGTCGCGCGTCTCGCGATCCTCACCCGGCGCTCGTCGGATCGCCACGCATGGCGAATCGCGTGCGAGGCGGGCAATGTCTCCGCGATCGAGCCCGCGGCGCTCGCGTCCGGCACCACGGTCGAGGTCGAGGACCTGTATTTCAATACCCCGGCGCGGCGCAAGTTCCTGAAGAGCGAGGCGACGGAGTTCGCCCGTTGCGACGAGGCGTTCTCGCGCATCGCGCTGTCGCGTCCCGCGGTCGCGTTCTCGCTCGTGCATAACGGCCGGCGCTCGGCGCACCTGCCGCCGGAGGACACGCGGGCGCGTTCGGCGCGCGTCATCGGCGATGATTTCGCCGCGGGCGCGGTGCAGATCGAGGCGCATGGAACGCGGCTCGCCATCACCGGCCTCGTCGCCGCGCCCGGCTTCACGCGCGCCACGCGCGATGCCCAATACCTGTTCGTGAACGGGCGCTTCGTGCGCGACAAGGTCGTGGCGCACGCGATCCGCGAGGCGTATGCCGACGTGATGCACGGCGATCGTTTTCCCGCCTATGTGCTGTTCCTCGAGATCGACCCCGCGCTCGTCGACGTGAACGTGCATCCCACCAAGAGCGAGGTGCGCTTCCGCGAATCGAACGCCGTCCACCAGTTCGTCTTCCACGCGCTCGCGCGCGCGCTCGCCGCCCCCATTGCGGGGTCAGACTCCGCAATTCCGAAACCGGGGACAGACGACGGTTTCCCATCTGGCAGAACCGACGTTCTGCCCAACGGGAAACCGTGGTCTGTCCCCGGTTTCGGGCAGTCGTCGCTCGCGATGGCGCAGCCGGCGGCGGGGTACGAGGCGCTGTTCGCGGCGGCGGTCGCCGACGAGCGGCGCGTGGTCCCCCCGGCAACGCCGGGGGAGGCGCCCGCGCTCGGCTACGCGCTCGCGCAGCTGCACGGCATCTTCGTGCTCGCGCAGAACACCGCGGGGCTGGTGCTGGTCGACATGCATGCGGCCCACGAGCGCATCGTCTACGAAGGGCTCAAGGATGCACTCGACGCCGCCACGCTGCCGTCGCAGCCGCTGCTCGTGCCGATTCCGATGACCGTGACCGCCGAGGAGGCCGAGCAGGCGCACGACGGGCGTGCGCAGCTGGAGAGCCTCGGCTTCGATGTCGCGCCCTCGGGTCCGCGCGAGCTCGTGATCCGCGCGGTGCCCGCGCTGCTCGCGGATCTCGACGCGCAGGGACTGCTGCGCTCGATCCTCGCGGAGATGCGCGAGTTCGGCGCGAGCCGCGTGCTGGTCGAGCGCCGCAACGAGCTGCTCTCGACGATGGCCTGCCACGCCGCGGTGCGCGCCAACCGCAACCTCACGATCCCGGAGATGAACGCGCTGCTGCGGCAGATGGAGCAGACCGAGCGCGCCGGCAGCTGCAACCATGGGCGTCCGACCTGGGTGCAGTTCTCCCACGCCGAGCTCGACCGGCTGTTCATGCGGGGGCGGTGAAGGCGGTCTTCCTCCTCGGTCCGACCGCGAGCGGCAAGTCCGCGGTGGCGCTTGCTCTCGCGGCGCGCTTTCCCGCCGAGATCGTGAGCGTCGATTCGGCGCAGGTCTATCGCGGCATGGATGTGGGCACCGCGAAACCCGACGCCGATGCGCGAGCGCGCGTGCCGCACCATTTGATCGACATCGTGGAACCGGTGAGCGCCTACTCGGCCGGGCGGTTCCGCGCCGAAGCGTTGCGGCTGGTCGCCGAGATCCACGCGCGCGGCCGCGTGCCGATCCTCGCCGGCGGCACGATGCTCTACTTCCGAACGCTCACCCGCGGCCTCGCCGAATTGCCCGCGGCGCAGCCGGAGATTCGCGCCGCGATCGAGTCGAGCGCGGCGCACCGGGGCTGGCCCGCGTTGCACGCGGAGCTCGCGAAGGTCGATCCCGTCACGGCCGGGCGCGTCGAGCCCACCGACGCGCAGCGCATCCAGCGCGCGCTCGAAGTGCATCGCCACACCGGTCGTGCGCTCTCGTCCTTCCATGCGCAGGACGCGACCCCGTTGCCGTTCGAGGCGCTCAGGATTTCACTCGAGCCGTCCGAGCGCGGGCGCCTGCACGAGCGGATCGGCGAACGCTTCCGCACGATGCTCGCGCACGGGCTGGTGGAGGAGCTCAAGGGATTGCGCAGTCGTTACCCGCTCGAGGCAAACATGCCCTCGATGCGCACGGTGGGATATCGCCAGGCGTGGGACACGCTCGCCGGAAGCGCGCCCGCGGCCACTCTCGAGGCCCGCGGGACGGCGGCCACGCGCCAGCTCGCCAAACGCCAGCTCACGTGGCTGCGCGCGATGCACGATGTCGAGCGCTACGACTGCCTGCGCCCGGACCTGGCGCAGGCGGTGCTGGCGCGTGTCGAGCGCTTTCTCAGTCTTCCCCGTGGTACTTGAAGCTCACCTTCATCTTGGCGCGATAGACCAGCCTGCCATTGTCGATCTTCACGTCGAGCGTATCGACCTCGGCCACGCGCAGGTCGCGCAGGCTCTTCGAGGCGGCATTGACGCCGTTCCTCGCGGCGTCGGCCCACGACGTCGGGCTGGTGCCGACGATCTCGATCACCTTGTAGACCGCGTTGTCCTTGTTGGATTTGTTCGACTTTGCGGATTTCTTGGCCATGGATCCTCCTGAAGGTCACTTGGGTGGGAGTCGCGGAACCCGGACGGCAACCTCTGCGCCGCCTTCCGAAAACGTGATGTCGAGCGCCTGCCCCGTGGCGAGGCCGAGGCTCGAACGGCGAACGTGCCCGTCGGTATCCCGAACGATACTATAGCCGCGAGCGAGAACCTGCGTCGGATCGAGGTGGCCGAGAGAATTTCGCAGCGCCGCGACATGGCGCTCGCGATCGCGCAGCCCGCGCGCAAGTGCGATCGACACGTGCTGCGCGAGGCGATCGAGCGTGCGGCGTTGCGCGGCCCCATCGGGCAGCGCGCGGCGCAATCGCGGCGCGAGCGCGGAAAGGCTGGCGCGGCGCGTGCCCGAGGATGCGGCCACGGCGATGCGCAAGCGGCGCGCGAATTGCACGAGGCGCTCGCGATCGCGCGCGAGGCGTTGCGCGGGGGTCAGAAGGCGGCGCGACCCCTGGTCCAGGCGCTGCACCCGGCTCTCGACGATGCGGCGCATGTCGCGCGCCAGGCGCCGCCGAAAGGCGCCGAGCGTTTCGGCGAGCTGGGCGCGCTCCGGGCTCGCTGCGGCCGCGGCCGCGGTCGGCGTCGGCGCCCGCAGGTCGGCGACGAAATCCGCGATCGAAAAATCGGTCTCGTGCCCGACGCCGCTCACGATCGGCAGCCGCGACGCCGCGATCGCGCGCGCGACCACCTCCTCGTTGAAAGCCCACAGGTCCTCGATGCTGCCGCCGCCGCGGCACACGATCAACACGTCGCAATCGAGGCGCGCGTTGGCCACCTGGATCGCGCGCGCGACTTGCGCACCGGCGCCTTCGCCCTGCACCTGCGCGGGGTAGAGCACCACGGGAATCATCGGCGCGCGCTGGCGCAGCGTGGTGAGCACATCGCGCAACGCGGCGGCGGCGGGCGAGGTGATGATGCCGATCGCGCGCGGAAACGCGGGCAGCGCTTTCTTGCGCGCGGGCTCGAACAATCCTTCGGCCTGCAGCTTCGCCTTGAGTTTCTCGAACGCCTCGAACCAGGCCCCGAGGCCGGCCTTGCGGATCTCCTCGACGACAAGTTGGTAGCTGCCGCGCGCTTCATAGAGCGTGACGCGGGCGCGGACCTCGACCTGCATGCCGTCTTCGGGGCGGAAGTCGAGGAATTGCGCGCGCATGCGAAACATCGCGCACTGGATCTCGGCCCCCGGGTCCTTGAGGCAGAAATACCAGTGTCCGGAAGGTGCCTTCTTCACGCCCGAAAGCTCGCCGCCAACCCACAGGGTCTCGAACTGGTTCTCGAGCAAGGCCCGGACCTTCCGGTTCAGCTCCGAGACGGAGACGACCGGCGCCGGTGTGAACAAATCCCTGGGCGTGGGCATCGAATTTTGCGGGGTTTCGCGGTAGGACGGCAGGAAGTTTGCTCGTAGGACAACGGGAAAATCGACGTAGGAATAATGGAAGGGGGATTTCCCGGCGCGCGCCCGCGGAAGCGTCTATCCACCGCCTCCAGAGTGGCGCAACCCTGTGCCCCCTTCCCTCTCGCAGGCCGCGGAGAGAGTCCCGAAAGGTTTTATAAGTTTCTGATTTTCTTGATTAAACACCCAACGCTCAAATTTTGAGCGGAAGAAAAAAAAGCCTTTACGATACGTTACTTGGCAACGGAGGCGGAAAGCGATCCACAGGGTTATCCACAGGCTCTGTGGATGAATCCGAAGCATGCCAGCGCACCCCAACCCCTACGCCCCACGATTCCGTTTTGCCTCCGGATGCTCTGCGCGGGTTTGCGCAAAACACGCCTCGCGCCCGCCCGGCCCGGCCGCGAAATCCTGCCGGGAGCGCGATTCTCCATGGCTTCAACCGGTTCGCCAAGCTTTTTGTGGGGTCGAGGCGCGCCGCGTACAAGCGCTTGTGGAATCATGCAGAGCGGGCGAAAATGCCTGCGCATTTTTCGTGGGGGTAAATTCGCGCGTGTTGTCGATCATCGAAGCGGCCGGATGGCCGATCTGGCTCATCATCATCACCTCGGTCATTGCCCTTGCCATCATCGGCGAGCGTTTCTGGTCCCTGCGGACATCGGTGGTCGCGCCGCGCAATGTGTTGCCCGCGACGATCCGCGAGTACCAGGCAAAGGGCGTCACCCAGGATCTCATCAACCGCCTGCAGGCCGGCCCGCTGATCGGGCGGATCTTCGCCGCGGCGCTGCTCAACGAGAAGAGCTCGCGCGAGGTGATCAAGGACTCGGTCGAGGACGCGGGACGCGCGGTGGCGCTCGACCTGGAGCGCTTCCTCAACACGCTCGGCACGATCGCGACCATCTCCACCCTGCTGGGCCTGTTCGGCACGATCGTCGGCATGATCGAGATCTTCGGCTCGCAGAACCCGCTCACCGGCGGCGGCAACCCGAGCCAGCTCGCGCATGGCATCTCGGTTGCCCTCTACAACACGCTCTTCGGCATCGGCGTGGCGATCCCCGCGGTGATCTTCTACCGCCACTTCCGCAACCGGGTCGACATCCTGGTCGTCGACATGGAAAGCCAGGCGATCAAGCTGATCGAGCTCGTGCACGGCGAGCGGCGTGCATGAACTTCCGGCGCGGCCGGGCCCGGGAAGAGCTGGAGATCAACCTGATCCCGTTGATCGACATCCTGATCGTCATCCTGATCTTCCTCTTCCTCACGACCACCTATAGCCGCTTCGCCGAGCTGCAGATCAACCTGCCCGAGGCGGGAGCCACCGCGCCCGCGGACAGGCCCACGATCCTCACGGTGGCCGTCGACGCCACCGGCAAGTACGCGGTCAACGGCACGCCCACCGTCTTCGGCAACACGCAGTCGTTCGCCGAGCGCCTGCGCGAGGCCGCGAAGGGCAACAAGGAGCCGGTGGTCGCGATCAGCGCCGACGCCGCCGCCACGCACCAGTCGGTCATCAACGTGATGGAAAGCGCGCGCCTCGCGGGCTACAACCACATCTCGTTCACCACGCAGACGAAGCGCTAGGCGCGAGGCGTGGCCGCGCAGCACCGGCAGGATTGAATGATGCGGGCGTGGCTCGAAAGCGAATGGCAGAGGCGGGGTGGCGGGGCGCTGATATTCCTGCCGTTCACGTTGCTCTTCAGCGCGGTCACGGCGGCGCGGCGTTTCCTCTATCGGCGTCGCATCCTGCCGGTCTGGCGCGCTCCGGTTCCGGTCATCGTCGTCGGCAACATCACGGTGGGTGGAACCGGCAAGACGCCGCTGGTGCTCGAGATCCTCGAGATCCTGCAGCGCCGCGGCTGGACTCCGGGCGTGGTCGCGCGCGGTTACGGGCGCGTGCCGCGGGGCGAGCACGATCCGCTCGGCGTGGTGCGCGTGTTTCCCGATGTCGCGACGCCGGAGCATTTCGGCGACGAGCCGGTGCTGATCGCGCGCCGCTCGCGCGTCCCGGTGTACATCTCTGCCGACCGTCCCGCGGCGGCGCGCGCGCTGCTCGCGGCACACCCCGACGTCAACGTCCTGGTGAGCGACGACGGCCTGCAGCACTACGGCCTCGCGCGCGATATCGAGCTCGCCGTGGTCGACGGGGAGCGCAAGTTCGGCAACGGCCTGCCGCTGCCCTCGGGGCCGCTGCGCGAGCCGGTCTCCCGCCTGCGCGAAGTCGACGCCGTGATCGTGAACGGCGGGTGGTCGGACACCATCCCGGCGCAGAAGCAGTTCGCGATGCAGCTCGGGCGCGAGCGCTTCGTCTCGCTCGCCAACGGCGAGGAGCGCTCGAGCGCGGAATTCGCGCTCGCGCTGCGCGGCCGCAACGTCGCCGCCGTGGCGGGCATCGGCAATCCCGAGCGTTTCTTCGAGCACCTCGCGCGGCTGGGCGTTGCCGCGAGGCGCCATCCGTTTGCGGACCATCACGCGTTCCAGCCCGCGGAGCTCAAGCTCGCGTCGGCCGAAATCGTCGTCATGACCGAGAAGGATGCCGTAAAATGCCGCGCATTCGCCGATGCACGCATGTGGTACATGCGCGTCGACGCGATCCTGCCTCCCGACTTCGACGAATTCCTTCTCACCCGCCTCGCCACCGCCCGCAGGAGCGCTGATGGATCCCAAACTGCTTGAAATCCTCGTCTGTCCGCTGTGCAAGGGGCCGCTCGTCTGGCAGAAGGACGCGCAGGAGCTGATCTGCAAGGCCGACCGGCTCGCATTCCCGGTGAAGGACGACATCCCGGTGATGCTCGAGGAGGAAGCGCGCACGCTGCGCCCCGACGAGGAACCGTGAAAGCCGTCGAGCGCCTCGCATTCAAGGTGATCATCCCGGCGCGGATGAAGTCGACGCGCCTGCCGGGCAAGATGCTCGCCGATGTCGCCGGCAAGCCTCTGGTCGCGTGGGTGGCGGAGCGCGCGAGCGCCAGCGGCGCCGACGACGTGGTGATCGCCACCGACCACCAGGAGATCGCCGACGCGGTCACCGCACTCGGCTGGAAGGTCTGCACCACCTCCACGGAGCATGAGACCGGCACCGACCGGCTCGCCGAAGCGGTGGCGCTGCTCGGCCTCGACGCCGACGAGATCGTCGTCAACGTGCAGGGCGACGAGCCGCTGATCGATCCGGAGCTGATCCGCAAGGTCGCGAAGGAGCTCGCGTTGCGCCCCAAGGCCGCGATCGCGACCGCGGCCCATCCGATCCGCTCGGCCGCGACGTTCTTCGATCCCAACGTGGTGAAGGTGGTCATCGACACCGACGGCTACGCGCAGTATTTCTCGCGCGCGCCGATTCCCTACGCGCGCGACGCGTTCGCGAGGAGCAACAAGGTGCTCCCGGACGATTTCCCGGCGTATCGCCACATCGGCATCTATGCGTACCGCGTGCGGTTCCTGCGCGATTACACCAAGCTTTCGCCGACCGCGCCCGAGCGTTTCGAGGCCCTCGAGCAGCTGCGCGCCCTCGGGCACGGCTGCCGCATCGCGGTCGCGTTCTGGAACGAGCCGATCGAGGCGGGCGTGGACACGCGCGAGGACCTCGAGCGCGTGCGCGCGAAGCTCGCGAGCAAGTAAATCGCGCGCAGACGGGCTGCGCAATTCACTTATAATCCCCCGCTGACAAAAAAACAGCACCTGCGGAGGGGGAGAGAGCATGCGCGTGATACTTCTTGGTCCCCCGGGGTCGGGGAAGGGTACCCAGGCGACCTTCATCACGCAGCGGTATTCGATTCCGCAGATCTCCACCGGCGACATGCTGCGCGCGGCCGTCAAGGCGGGAACCCCGCTCGGGCTTGCTGCCAAGGCGGTCATGGACCGCGGCGACCTGGTCTCCGACGACATCATCATCGCGCTGGTGAAGGAGCGCATCCTGCAGCCCGATTGCCGCAACGGCTTCCTGTTCGACGGTTTTCCGCGCACGATTCCGCAGGCCGAGGCGATGAAGGGTTCGAAAGTGCCGATCGAGCACGTGGTCGAGATCGCGGTGCGCGACGATGTGATCATCGAGCGCATGTCGGGCCGGTGGGTGCACCCGGCGTCGGGACGCACTTACCACGTGAAGTTCAACCCGCCCAGGAACGACAAGAAGGACGACGTGACCGGCGAGCCCCTGATCCAGCGCGAGGACGACAAGGTGGACACCGTGAAGAAGCGCCTCGCGGTGTACCACCAGCAGACCGAGCCGCTGGTGGCGTATTACTCGAAGTGGGCGGCGAGCGGCGACCGGGCCGCGCCGAAGCACCACCACGTCGACGGGCTCGGCAAGGTCGAGGAAGTGCGCGACCGGATCTTCGCCGCGCTGGGGGGCTAGAGCGATGCCGAGGAACGCTTTCTACGCGCAATCCGGTGGCGTGACCGCGGTCATCAACGCGAGCGCGGCCGGCGTGATCGAGACCGCGCGCAAGCACCGCAAGCAGATCGGCAAGGTTTACGCGGGGCGCAACGGGATCATCGGCGCGCTCACCGAGGACCTGATCGACACCGGCAGGGAATCGCCGTCCGCGATCCGCGCGCTCACCCACACGCCCGGCGGGGCGTTCGGCTCCGCGCGCTACAAGCTGAAGGGCCTCGAGCAGAACGCGCGCGAGTACGAGCGCCTGATCGAGGTCTTCAAGGCGCACGACATCGGCTATTTCTTCTACAACGGCGGCAACGATTCGGCCGACACCTGCCTCAAGGTGTCGCAGATCAGCGCGAAGATGGGCTATCCGATCGTCGCGGTGCACGTGCCGAAGACCGTCGACAACGACCTGCCGATCACCGATACCTGCCCGGGCTTCGGCTCGGTGGCGAAATACGTCGCGACCAGCATGCGCGAGGCGGGCCTCGACGTGGAGTCGATGGCGAAGACCTCGACCAAGGTCTTCATCCTCGAGGTGATGGGGCGCCACGCGGGCTGGATCACCGCGGCCACGGGGCTCGCGCAATCGAAGGCGGGAGAAGCGCCGCACGTGCTGCTGTTCCCGGAAATCGCGTTCGACGAGGCCACGTTCCTCGCGCGCGTCGACCAGATGGTGAAGCGCTACGGATATTGCGCCGTGGGCGTGTCCGAAGGGGTGCAGAACTCGGAAGGCAAATTCCTCTCCGAGTCCGGATTGAAGGATGCCTTCGGGCACTCGCAGCTCGGCGGTGTCGCGCCGATGCTCGCCAATCTCGTGCAGTCGAAGCTCAAGTACAAGCAGCATTGGGCGGTCGCCGACTACCTGCAGCGCGCGGCGCGCCACATCGCCTCACGCACCGACCTCGAGCAGAGCTACGCGGTCGGCAAGGCCGCGGTCGAGCTCGCGGTGAAGGGTATCTCGGGCGTGATGCCCACGATCCAGCGCACCTCGAGCAAGCCCTACCGCTGGAAGATCGGCGTCGCGCAGTTGACCGACGTCGCCAACGTCGAGAAGAAGATGCCGCGCGACTTCATCACGCCGGACGGCTTCCACATCACCGCGAAATGCCGCAATTACCTCGAGCCGCTGATCGCCGGAGAGGCGTTTCCGCCGTTCGAGAAAGGCCTTCCGAAATACGTGCGGCTGAAGAACGTGGCCGTGCGCAAGAAAACACGCAGCGACTTCACGCTGTGACGCTTTGGTAGAACCGCACTCAACAAAGACTAGGGAGAAGCAGCGATGGTGAACAATGCAATCCTCTTGGCGCTCGTCTGCGGGGTCATCGCCCTGCTGTACGGCGGCTTCACGGCGATGTGGATCCTGCGCCAGCCCGACGGCAACGACCGCATGCGCGAGATCGCCGCGGCGATCCAGACGGGGGCCAAGGCCTACCTGAACCGCCAGTACACGACGATCGGCATCGTCGGCGCGATCCTCTTCCTGGTGATCGGCTTCGTGCCGGGCCTCGGATGGATCACGGCGGCGGGCTTCGCGATCGGCGCGATCGCCTCGGGCGCGGCCGGCTACATCGGCATGAACGTCTCGGTACGGGCCAACGTGCGCACCGCCGAGGCGGCGCGCCGCGGCATCGGCCCGGCCCTCGACATCGCCTTCAAGGGCGGTGCCATCACCGGCCTGCTGGTGGTCGGCCTGGGCCTCATCTCGGTCGCGGGCTTCTTCATGTTCCTGCTCGGATCGCAGACCCACGGAGCGAAGATGAGCGACGTGGTGAAGCCGCTCATCGGCCTCGCGTTCGGCTCCTCGCTGATCTCGATCTTCGCGCGTCTCGGCGGCGGCATCTTCACCAAGGGCGCCGACGTGGGCGCGGACCTGGTCGGCAAGGTGGAAGCCGGCATTCCCGAGGACGACCCGCGCAACCCCGCGGTGATCGCGGACAACGTCGGCGACAACGTCGGCGACTGCGCCGGCATGGCCGCGGACCTGTTCGAGACCTATGCGGTCACGATCATCGCGACGATGGTGCTCGCGGCCCTGCTGCTGCCGAGCTCGACGCTGGTCGGCCAGGCGGTCGCGTATCCGCTGGTGCTGGGCGCGGTCTCGATCCTCGCCTCGATCGTCGGCTGCTATTTCGTCAGCGCCAAGGAGGGCGGCAAGATCATGAACGCGCTCTACCGCGGCCTCGCGGTCGCGGGCGTCCTCTCGCTCGTCGCGTTCTACTTCGTCACCGACTGGATGATGAAGGACGTGGTCGCGGCCTATCCCGGCCTCACCGTGCTGAAGCTCTGGGGCACGTGCGTCGTGGGCCTGGTGCTCACCGCGCTGATGGTGATCATCACCGAGTACTACACCGGCACCGACTACCCGCCGGTAAAGCACGTCGCCGAAGCATCCACCAAGGGACACGCGACGAACATCATCGCGGGCATCGGCGTCTCGATGCGCTCGACGGCGTGGCCGGTGCTCTCGGTGAGCGTCGCGATCTGGGCGGCGTATGCCCTCGCAGGCCTCTACGGCATCGCGATCGCGGCGACCTCGATGCTTTCCATGGCCGGCATCATCGTGGCCCTCGACGCGTACGGCCCCATCACGGACAACGCGGGCGGCATCGCGGAGATGGCGGAACTGCCGAAGGAGGTGCGCAACGTCACCGACCCGCTGGATGCCGTGGGCAACACGACGAAGGCCGTGACCAAGGGCTATGCCATCGGGTC
>JANPHA010000198.1:0-1501 GCA_031424255.1 Burkholderiales bacterium
CGCGCGCAAGCTTGTTCGCGAATCAGATCAAGACCGGTTCGTTGAAATCGCGCTCCAGGAGCTTGCAAACCTTCACGAGGGCAATGTGGCCCGATTCCGGTTGAGGCTCTCCGAATACAAGGCATGGAAGAAAGCGGTGAAGCACTAAAGCTTGCTATCCAGGCCGGGGGCTGGTCCGCTCAGGCGAAGCTGAGGCTGCTGGCGACGGTATCGGCGACGTTGGCGACGACGGCGGTGAAGAAGGCGACGGTCACGAAGGCGAAGAAGGCGGTGATCATTTGGCGTTGCTCCTTAAATTGGCCCCACGGAGATATCGATGAGCGTTGCACGCGGCTGGCAGTTCTTCATGCACCCCGGTCCCACCAACATCCCGCACCGGGTGCTCCTGGCGATGGCGCGGCCGACGGTCGACTTCACGGGGCCCGAGTTCGTGGCTCTTCGCGACCGATCGTTGCAACGCCTGAAGGCGGTGCTGAAGACGAGGGAAGGCTTTGCCATCACGTACGCAGCCTCGGGCAATGGCGCGTGGGACGCGAGCATCGCGAATCTTTTCTCGCCCGGCGACAAGGTGCTGGTGCCCCAGACGGGCTTCTTCGCCGACCGCTGGTCGAATACCGCGCGGGCGTATGGACTGGACGTCGAGCCGCTGCCTACGATCGATCGACGCGCGGTCGATCCGCAAGCGGTGGCGAAGCATCTCGCGGCCGACACCAGGCACGCGATCAAGGCCGTGATGCTCATCCAGAACGAGACCGCGACGGGCATTCGCCATCCCGTGGCCGAGGTGCGGGCGGTGATGAACCGCCTGGGCCACCCGGCGCTCTATCTCGTCGACACGATCTCGTCGCTCGCCTCGTACGACTTCCGCATGGACGAATGGGGCGTGGACCTGGTGATCGGCGGCTCGCAGAAGGGCCTCATGCTTCCACCGGGGATGGCCTTCACCGCCATCAACGCCCGAGCGTGGGAAGCGTCCCAGTCGGCGCGCAATCCGCGCCGTTATTGGGACTGGCGCCCGATGGTCGAGAACGGCCGCCAGGTGGCCTTCTGCGGCACGCCGCCCATCGCGCACTTCTTCGGCCTCGAAGCCTCGCTCGACATGATCGAAGAGGAGGGCCTGGAGAATGTCTTCATGCGCCATCGCCGCCTTGCCGACGCGACGCGCGCCTGTGTCCGCCATTGGGGGGAGGGGGGCGGCCTCGATATCTACGCGCTGGAATCCGAATTCGCCTCCGATTCACTCACGGCGGTGCTGGTGCCGGCCGGCCACGACGCCGATCGCGTGCGCGCCATCGCGTCGGAGCGCTACGGCGTTGAGCTCGGCCGCGGTCTGGCAGCCCTGCAGGGGCGTGTGTTCCGCATCGGCCACATGGGAGACCTGAACGAGCCCATGCTGCTGGGCGCCCTCGGTGCGATCGAGCTCGCTCTTGCCGATGCCGGCGTGCCGCACGCGCGGGGCGGGGTCGACGCGGCGATGGATGAGCTGCGCACGCCTGTCGGG
>JANPHA010000199.1:0-31193 GCA_031424255.1 Burkholderiales bacterium
AGCCGCGATAAGGGGGAATCTGGCTCGGGCGCGGCGTTTCCGCTATAATTTGCGACTCTTTTGCGCCCGTAGCTCAGATGGATAGAGTACCTGGCTACGAACCAGGGGGTCGTGGGTTCGAATCCTGCCGGGCGCGCCAGAAAAACGAAGGGCCTGTCGAAAGACAGGCCCTTTTTCTTGGAGTGACGCCCACGAGCGAGGATCAAATCAGTCGAACGCCCCGCCGCGCAGCGTTGTGACGCAGACATCGACGAATGCACGCACCTTGTGCGAGAGCAGTCCTCGGGCGTGCGGGGAACGCCGCGGCGACGAAGATACTGCGGCGTCGCGCAGATCACCCGGCGCACCTGGCCGACAGGAATGGCGATGAGCGATGAATCGTTGAGGTGCGCGATCCGAACGCCGACATCCAAACCTTCCTCGACAAGGTTGACGACGGATAGGCCGCAACTCGTGCAGGCCAGAGGCTTTCTCGCCAGGAACTAGGAAGGTCTATCGCGAGCGCGTCGAGCCCGGTTTCGAATGCCGCCCGGCGGGAGCGGACTGTTTGCGCGTCAACGCCGTGATCGCCTGCAGCAACTCGCTCTCGTCGAGCGGTTTGGTGAGGTAGTCCACGGCGCCCTGGCGCAGGCCCCAGATCTTGTCGGTCTCCTGGTCCTTGGTGGAGCAGATGATCACCGGGATGTGCTTGGTGGTTTCGTCGCGCATGATGGCGCGGGTGGCCTGGAACCCGTTGAGCCCCGGCATCACCACGTCCATCAGGATGACGTCGGGCTGCTCGGTCCTGGAGCGCTGGATCGCGGCCTCGCCGCTGTCGACGATGAGCACCTCGTAGCCGCGCCGCTTCAGCATGCCTTCTATGAAAGCGCACTCGGTGGGCGAGTCGTCCACCACCATGATTTTCTTGATCGCCATCGCCAAGCCGTCAGGCCGCGCTGGGCTGGGAAACGTGCGCTTCCACCGCCTTGAGCAGATTGTCCTTCGTGAACGGCTTGGTGAGGTGCTCGTCGGAACCGACCATGCGCCCGCGAGCCCGGTCGAACATGCTGTCCTTCGACGACAGCATGATGACCGGCGTGGCGGCATGCTTGCCGTTCTTCTTGATCAAGGCGCACGTCTGGTAGCCGTCGAGGCGCGGCATCATGATGTCGACGAAGATGAGGTCGGGCTGTTGGTCGGCAATCATCGCGAGCGCATTGAAACCGTTCTCCGCCAGGATCACCTGGCACCCCGCCTGCGTGAGGAACATCTCGGCGCTGTGCCGGATGGTCTTGCTGTCGTCGATGACCATCACGCGCACGCCGGCAAGTTTGGGATTCATCATCAGGTTCCTAACGCTCCACCGTCGCTGTTCACACCTCAGCATGGTCGCGCCGCGAGCGCCTGTCTGTACGCGAACACACAGCCACGGGCCGCCACTTCGCGCATTTTTTTGCTTGCCGTGTTTGCCGAATATTCACTTTCTGCTCCACGGATAGCGGGAATACCCTTGCTGCAATTGTTAATTGATGGCAAGCGGCCACGCGCCCGACCGCTCTACGTCCGATCGTCGACAACGATGCCGGCGGTTGCACTCACGGGAGGATCCGATGGCACGCAAGACACTCACCCGCACCGCATCGTCACGCTCGCCCATGCACGTCGCGCCGGTCAGGCGCGAGCTGCTGGAACGCAACCTGCCGGTCCTCGCACGGTCGATGACTTTCGCCAAGATGGTCCAGGCGAACAAGGCGTTCAGCCACATCGTCAAGGACCTGGCCTGGCTGTTCCCTCCGCTGTGTCGCCGCAAGGACCAGGCCGCCCTCACCGAGACGGAGAGGTCGCGTTATTTGTGCGCCTACAGCATGATCGAAAGCGACGGCACCCTCGGTCAGCTCGTCGACATTCACCAAGAGATGCACATGCAGCACACGAATGCGCGCCTGCTGCCCTGGCATCGCGTCTTCCTGTACCTGTTCGAAGAGGCGCTGCACAACTATCACCCTGACGTGTGCGTTCCCTACTGGGATTGGACCCGCGCGGAAGAGCAGCATTTTCCCGACTGGCTGATCGGCGTGACACCGACCGTTCACACGCCCACGCGGACGATCACCGTCATTCGTTCGCCGGGATCGGACGGAGCGCTCGCATCGATCGCTTCGTCGGCGCCGGTGGCGATGGCCAAGACGAACTACGGCGATTTTTCCGGGCTCATCAACGGCATTCATGGCTCGGTCCACATCTGGGTGGGCGGGACGATGTCCGATGCGTCGGTGTCACCGGCGGATCCCGTCTTCTGGCTGCATCACGCCAATCTCGATCGCCTGTGGTGGGCCTGGTACAACAGCGCCCAAGGCAACCACCAGAATCCTCCGCTGGCCGGCGCCGACGCAGTGATGGACCCGTGGACCTACACCGAGGCAGACGTCCGAAACATCGCTTCGCTCGGATACACGTACTCCTAGAAGAGCCGAAGCGATGGTGGATGCCATCATTGTCGGGCGGGGGCCCGCGGGTTGCGCCACGGCGATCGCGCTGCGGCGGCAAGGCGCGACGGTTGCGATCGTGGATCGCGCGGCGCATGCGCCGGCGCACGCCGGGGAGACACTCGCGCCGGCCGCTTGCGACACCCTCGCCCGATTGGGCGTCGCGGATCGCTTTCGCGCCGACGGGCACGAGCCGAGCTGCGGCGTGCGCGCGGCGTGGGGGAGCGCCCGCCTGCACTCGAACGATTTCCTGCTTCACCCGAACGCGGTCGGCTGGCACCTCGATCGAGCGCGCTTCGACCGCATGATGGCCGGCGCGGCCCTCGATACGGGTGCCACCATTCTGCCGGGCGCGCGATTGGTCGGGCTGAGCTCGACCGGCGACGGTTGGGAAGTGACGCTGCAGGAAGGCGAGCGGCGGTCTTGCGTGTCCGGGCGCGTGCTGGTGGATGCGACGGGCCGCGCCGCATGCGTCGCTCGTCGCCTGGGTGCCCACCCGATCGCGTTCGACCGACTGATCGCCATCGCGCGCCTTTTTGCCTTGCGCGACCGCGATCACGCCGCCCACTCGTACGCACTGTTGGAAGCCGCGAATGCGGGCTGGTGGTATTCCGCCGTGCTGCCGGGCAACCGCGCCGTGTCCGTCTTCTTCACCGATCCCGAGTTTCGACGCGACATCCAGCCGGCGCCGCACACGCGCGAGCGCTTCGCCCGATGCATTCCGTTATCGGATTACACGGTTCGCCCGGCGCACAGCGCCGTGCTGGATCGCCCGGCGGGCCGCCGGTGGCTTGCCGTAGGCGACGCGGCGAGCACTTGGGATCCGCTGTCGTCGCAAGGCATCGACAAGGCGATGCGCTCCGGCATCGGCGCCGCGGCGGCGATCGCCGAGCATCTTTGCGGTGATGCAAGCGCATTCGCCCGCTATGCGAGCGGAGTGCACGCGGCATTCGGGCAGTACCTGGACGTGTACCGCAAGTTCTATCGACGCGAAGCACGCTGGCCAAGAGCGCCCTTCTGGAGGCGCCGCCATTCATCTGTGAACGAGGGGTTGTTGAAAGGAGAGCATTCATGGCAACGCTAGAGTTCTGGATTCAGCTCGAGAATCATTCGTGGGACATTTGCCCGGCCGGCAAGGACCGCATGACCGGATTGAAGGTCGAGGAGCTGGTCGGCGGCAAGCCGCCCGCGACCGTGTCGCTGCATTCGCCGGTTACCGGGCATTCGCGCTCGAACGTGACGATGTTTCAGCCCGTGCGCGATTCCGACGGGGACGTCGCGGATGCCCTGATCCTGCGCCGCTATACCGCCAACTGGGCGGCGCCCGACGATCGCAAGGTCAATCCCTGGGACATCAACGAACGCGACCCGACCGATAACGGCACCATGGGGACGATCCCGGGGCCCGTGATCGAATGCAGCGTCGGAGATAGCGTCCTCGTTCACTTTCGCAACATGGACATGCGCACGCAGTCCATCTTCAAGTCGACGAAGGCGATCACGGCGAAGGGAATGTCGCTGCAGATGCTGGCGGGGGCCGCGATGGGCGGCACGATGGGCGTGCAGGAGCCGGCCGAAGCGCTGCGGCCCCAACCCGAGGCGCTCGCGAAGATCGGGCTGGGCGACATTGGGAAGACGCCGTTCCCGTTCCCATTCCCGTTCTTCGTGCCGTTGCCGACCCTGCAACGGACACACAGCCTGCACACGCACGGATTCGTGTTCGCCCCGACCTCGGACGGCGCGTATCCGCTGACGCCACCCGATCCGGGGCAGGCGGTCGGGGCCGAAGCGGCGATGTGGGCGAGCGTGGGCGTGACCGGCGGATTCAAGCAGGGCGACCGCGTGCCCCCGGGAGGCACGTTCACCTATTCGTGGAACACGATCGGGTGGCCGACGACGCAGGGCGTGTGGCTCTACCACGACCACTCGGTGTGCGACACCGACAACGTCGGGCTGGGCGCGATCGGCATCGTGGTCATTCATCCGGCTCCGGGCGATGCGACGATCGAACAGGACGTCGACATTCGCCTGCCCAACGGCGCGCCGGACCCGGCATTCCTGCCCGCGGGATCGGCGATCGGCAATCCGATCCAATTCCAATGCCTGCCGTTCCCCGGCAACTTCAAGGTTGGCGTGCTGCCGCATTTCATCGGCCTGCTGGGCTCCCCGGAGAGCTCGATGCCGATGCCGGGAATGGCCGCCGCCGCCCTCGACGAAGAGATTGCGGCCGAGAAACCCAGGACGCATTCCGGATCGAAGCGTCCAACGGCGCATAAATCCGATCCCGCGGACGATCCATCGGCGAAGCCCCATCGCGCCGACACGCGCCTGCTGCAGGTCGGCGATCTCGCGTTCCAGCTCGACAACAAGCTCGCGGCGATCATCAGCATCTGCTTCTCGCGCTTCCGTACGCCGCCACCGCAGGCACTCTATCTGCAGCTCTATCATGAGTTCGCCAACATCGGAATGTGCGTGAACGGCCGCAAGTACCTGGGCAACACGCCCACCGTTCTCGCGGGTCCCGCGACGAAGATGAAGTTCGGCGTCGTCGGAATGGGCTCGATGGCCCACACCTTCCACATCCATGGCCACCGCTGGCTCGTGCCCGGCCCGAGCGGCACCGGATCGAACGCGCTCCAGTTCGGCGGCACCCTCGACACCGCGGTTTCCCAGTTCGAGGACACCCGTGTCTTCGGGCCGGCCAATTCGTTCTTCTTCACGATCAACGAAGGCAACAGCTTCATGCGTGCGCTGCCCCCGCTGGGCGAATGGCACATGCACTGCCATGTCCTCGCCCACATGATGGACGGCATGATGGGCTCGCTGCTGATCGTCAACGGCGGTGAGCTCGCGCCGCCTTTCGCGCCGCTGCCGTCGGGACAGCCGTGTCCCACGATGCCGATGAACACGCCGCCGCAGCCTCCGCCTCCCGCGACGGTTGAAGTCGACGCGGTGAATGGCGGAGGTCCGACAGGATTCTCGTTCAGCCCGGCCAACGCGAGCGCCAACGTGGGTGACACCGTTCTCTTCAAGAACATCAGCGGCGACCCGCACTCGGTGATCTGGGATACGGGCGGCTCGCCCGCCAACGGGCCGGTCTTCAACACGGGGGGCGGCACATGGTCGGTGGTCATGCCGAACGCCGGGACCTTCAACTATCACTGCGGCATCCACGGTTCCCAGATGAAAGGGACCATCACCGTCACCTGAAGCCCCGAAGGAGTACTGACCATGAGCAAGATGAAAAAATCGGCTCGCCTTCGATTGAGCCCGGAGCAGCGCGACCCGTTGCTGAATCCGGCATTCCATCGCCGCGTCCTCGCGTTCCTGAACGAAGCGGTCGGGCCCGAGGACCTCATGTACGAGAAGGCGATGGTGGTTCACGCCGAAGGGGGCCTGGTGCATCAGGGCAATCCGTTGCACGAGGACAACCCCGACGCGATGCACATGAAGCCGCGGCAATTGATGAGCCGCGAGACGGCCGAGCGGCTGCTTGCATTCCGCGAGAAGCACTTTCCGCTGGGCTTGCGCAACCTGAAGGAAGTGCTCGGCGAGAAGGTGTTCGACCGGGATCGCTTTCGCCATCTGTTCGACCTGCTGAGCGACTCGATGTTCGGGCGCTGGGATACGTTTGCGCAGCCGATCCCGCATCGCGGCCCGGGCGGGACCAGCGGTGTCGTGCACGCGGCGCTGTGCCACACGGGCAAGGTGCTGTTCATCACCGCCGACGAGACGACGGTGCTGTGGGATCCGAACAATGCAGCGCCATCGACGTTCGAAGACCCGGTGAACCAGCCGCATACGATGCCCGACGGCTATTCGCAGCTCTGCGGTCACCACGTCTTTCTTCCCGACGGAAGGTTGCTGAGCGTCGGGGGCGGCGGCTATGGGCCCAACCCGGCCGCGCATTTCGGATGGAAGTTCGATCCGGTCGCCAAGTCGTGGTCGCGCACGGCGAACTCGATGTCCGAATCGAAGTGGTACCCGACCGCGAACATCCTGAACGACGAGAAGGTGCTGGTCACGTGCGGGAACACCTCGGGCAACATGGAGATCTACGACATCGCGTCCGATACGTTCGCGACGATGACCGGCGACACGCGGCATTTCCCGAATCTCTATCCCGGCCTGCACATGCTGCCCAGCAGTGTGATGGTGTACTCGAGGACCGGCTGGGGAAACGCGGGCCCGGGCGGTTCGGCGACCGCCGACAACCAGACGGCGTTCTTCACGTTCACCGGGCCCACCAGCGGCGTGTGGTCCAACATCTCGACCGCTTCGGTGAACCGCTGCAAAGCCATGTCGGTACTGCTGTACAGCTCGACGCCGCCGTACATGCGAATCATGGTGATGGGCGGCGTCGACAATGCGACCAACAACACCTACGAGATGCTCGATGCGTCCGTGCTCTCGCCGCTGTCGTCATGGAGCACGCCGATGCCGTTTCCCGACGGCGAGCATCGCAGCCTGTGCAGCGCCGTCCTGCTGCCCGACGGCACCGTGTTCCTGTGCGGAGGCATCCAGCGGCTGAATTCCCCCTGCCTCTCCTACAACCCGGTGAGCGACAGTTGGTCCTCGCGCGCGGCGCTGCCCTCGATCCGCGACTATCACTCCGTGGCGATCCTGCTGCCGAGCGGACAGGTCATGGTCGCCGGGTGGCAGAACACCACGATCGAGTTGTTCAGCCCGCCGTATCTGTTCGCCGGAGCGAGGCCGACCATCACGACGGCGCCCGCCCTGGTCCACCACGGCCAGACATTCGTGATCGAGTCGCCGGATGCGCCGGCCATCGCCAAGGCGGTGCTCATCAGGCCGATGGCGATCACGCACCAGACGGATGGAGAGCAGCGCGTGCTCGAAATGCCGCTCACGCACGATCCGGCGCATCCGACCCAACTGACGCTCATCGCGCCCCATGGGGGCCATCCCCACGCGGTGGCGCCCAAGGGCCATTACCTGTTGTTCGCGGTGAACGCGAGCGGCGTCCCGTCCGAAGGCAAGTTCATCTTCCTGCACTGAGATGAAAAAGATCGCCACGATCAAGATCCATCCCGCGATCGGAGTCGCGCGAATCGGCAACAGCCCGACCGGGTTCTTCATCGGACCGGAGAAACCGGGCGTCCATCGTCGTCCTCCCGGCGGCTACCGCGACGCGCAGGGGCGCATCAAGCGGCAGGCCGCCCGATTCCGGGTGTTCGGCTACGACAAGAACGGCAAGGTCGTGCGCGAGATCACCGCCAGGGAAGCGACGATCACGTGGACCGTGCATCTCGCAAACAAGAAAGCCGAGTGGATCAGGTTCCAGGGCCCCCAATCGGCCACGAACGCAAGCCACAGGCGAAACTCCGCCGTGGCGAACCGGGCGAGCCTCATCATCGACCCCGGTGCGCGGACTCTCGTGGGCCCCGATCAGCACGCCAGCTTCGATACCGGTGCGTTCCTGGGTGCGAACGTGCCGCTCGGCGACGCGCGCACCGACAGGCAGGGGCGCCTGTTGGTCCTCGGGGGCTTCGGGCGTTCCGGCTCGCCCGGGCACGTTCCGATCGACGAGGGACAGTTCGCGAACAACGACGGATGGCATGACGACCTCTCCGATGGCCCGGTGAACGCGACGATCGAGATGAAGAGCAACGGCGCGCGCTTCGAAGCCGCGGGTTCCTGGGTCCTCTGCGCCGCCCCCAAGTTCGCGCCGCATTTCGATCACGTCGTCACCCTGTACGACGTGCTGTCGCAGGTCGCGGTGGACACGTTGGGCATGAAGGTGCCTGCGAAGCCCTCTTTCGCGCGGGACATCCTTCCGCTGTTGCGGCGCGCGATTCTGATGAAGTGGGTGAGCGGGATGGTCGCGCATCCGCCGGCCCCTGCAGGCGATCCCATGCATCATGAAGGCGCGGGGCCCGCCCACGGGACGTTCGCGGCGGTGCTGGCAGGCTCGGCGTCGGCGGCGGAGCGCGCGGCGATATTCGAGCGGCTTCGCGATCCGGCGCTTCCACCGGATGGGGATTCCGGAGAATCGGACATGCCGATGATTCATTCCGATGTCTATCCGGCGGAAACGAACCAGCCCCTCACGCGCCTGCAGTACGCCGCGATGCGGAAGTGGAAGGAGGGAAGGTTCATCCACGACGCGCCCGGTCCCTCCGGGCCGCCGGAGCCCATCAGTCCCGAAGGTCTCGACCGGGCCGCGCTCGAATCATGCGTCGGCGGGCCCTTCTACCCGGGGATCGAGGCGGGCTGGATGCTGCGCGACACATACCCGTATGTGGAACCGTTTCGCCTCGACCAGGCGAGCCTCGAAGCCGGCGACGTGACCAAGCAGATGGCCGTGCCGTGGCAAGCCGACTTCGCGGATTGCCGGCAGGAAGGCGAGCTCGCGTGGTGGCCCGCGCAGCGACCCGACGACGTTTTTCCGGAAGACGGCGGCCCGCAGGTTCCCTGGACTCGCGATCTCTTGCGAGCCAACCACGGCATGTCCGACATGGTGAAGAACTGGAATCGATTGGGATTCATCCTCAAACGGGGCGACAAATACGTCGAGCGGGAGCGCGACCCCTAATAGTCCAGCTCCTGGTAGAGCGTCACGTGGGTGTTGCGCTCGCCGAACGGACCGATCGACCAGCCCGGCAGCACGCCAACCTGCTTGTATCCCAGGCGACGATAGAGGGTCTCCGCGGGCGTGCCCTGGCGCGTGCTGAGATGCATCAGCGAACGGGCACGCGGCGCCAAGCGTGTAGGATCGCGCTCCATGCGAATCCGAACCCTCGTCCTTGTCATCGTCGTGGTGCTCGCCGGCTCGTACGCGGGCGCGACCTACTACCATTCATCGAGAGCGCAAGCCACCGCTCTCGACTGGTCGCGGAAGATCTCGCAATCCTCGCCCTATCTCAAGGTGGTGAGCAGCGATTATCAGCGCGGCTTCCTGCGCTCCACGCAGAACATCACGATGGAGCTCGCGGTTCCCGGCGCGGGCGGCAAGACGCCCGGCATCACGCTGCGCAGCGTGATCCATCACGGCCCGGTGCCGGGTTTTTCGAGCCTGGGCATCGCGCGCGTCGAGCATTCATTGGTGTTCGACCAGGCCACCGCCAAGGAGCTGGCCAAGGTATTCGGCGACGTTGCACCGCTCACCGCCGTGACGACGGTGGATTTCGCAGGCGGCGGCCGCACGGAGCTGAAGGGCGCACCGGTCACCTTCAAGTCGGATGACGGCGGGATCGCGTGGCAAGGGATTTCAGGGACGATACGTTTCGCCAAGGACATGGCGAGCTACAGCGCGGAGTTCACCGCGCCCGGCGTGGTGGTCACAGGCAAGGACGGCGGCAGCGCAAGCCTGAATGCGCTGTCGCTCAAGATGGACCAGACGCGCATGGCCGACACCGCGAATCTCTACCTCGGCACGGGCAGCGCGGGGATCGGCTCGATTTCATTCGTGCAGGCGGGCAAACCGGTGTTCGAACTCAGGAACGTCGCCATGAGCTCCGAGGCTTCGAGCAACGAGGCCGGCTTCATCGACATCGTCGGGCGTATCACGGCGGAAGGAATCACGGGCGCCGCCTTCAGCGGCACCAATGCGGAGTACGCCTTCTCCGCCCGTCACCTGCATGCCCAGAGCCTCGACCAACTGGGCAAGGCGATGCAGGATTCGCGGCAGGCGGCGATCGCGAAAGGCGACCACAGCCCCGCGGCCGCGCAGGCCGCGATGATGCAGGTCATGGCCACGCATGGCCTCGCGTTGCTCCAGCGCGATCCCGTCTTCGCGATAGAGCGGATCGGCTTCGTCACCAAGGACGGCGAGACGAAGATCAGCGGCACGGCACGGCTGGTGGGGGTGAGCGACACGGACATGCGCAATCCCCTCGATCTCATCGCCAAGGTGCAGGCCGAGGCCACGATCCACGTTTCGGAGGCGATCGTCGCGAGCCTCACGGGCGAAGCGCCGCAGAAACTGGCGGAGCTGGTCGAGAAGGGCCACGTCGTGCGCGAAAACGGGATCCTGTCCAACCGGCTCGTCTTCAAGGACGGCCAGTTCACGGTCAACGGCAAGCCGTACTAGTCGCTCAAACCTGCAACGACCTTCACCCGGAGGAGCCTCATGAAACGATTGTTGCTGATCTGCTTCGCGTCGAGCGCGATGCTGGGCACCGCCATGGCCGCTCTCAAGGCGGGCGACACCGCGCCGGATTTCAACGCGCAAGCGTCCTTTGCCGGCAATGCCACGAGCTTCTCGCTCAAGGAGACGCTGAAGAAGGGGCCGGTCATCGTCTATTTCTATCCGTCGGCGTTCACCAGCGGATGCAATGTCCAGGCGCACACGTTCGCGCTCAACCACGAGAAGTTCGCCGCCGCGGGTGCCACGATCATCGGCGTGTCGCTCGACAGCATCGCGCGGCTGAACGACTTCTCGAAGGATCCGGAATTCTGCGCGGGAAAGTTTCCGGTCGCCTCCGATGCGAATGGCGCGATCGCCAGGTCGTTCGACCTGGCGGTGAAGGAGGGGCGCGCCGGCATGAAGGATACGCGCGGCGTCGATATCGACCACGGTTTCGCCGAGCGCACGACGTTCGTCGTGGCGCCCGACGGAAAGATCGCCGCCACCGTCGGCGGGCTTTCGCCCGCGGCGAATGTCGAGAAGGCCCTCGAGGCGGTGCAGGGCCTCGCGGCCGGCGGGAAGAAGTGAACCGCCCCGGGCCGGCTACTTCGCGGCCCGGCTCTCCGCCAGCTCCTTCTCCAGCGTCTCGAGGCGCTTCTGCATCGAGCTCATCCTGCTCTGCATCAGGCCCACGTTGAAAAAGGTCACGTTCTCGGCCGGCGCGTCGAGCGTGTTGCCGTATCCGAGCCAGGACGAGTCGTACACCCGGACCTTCTTGAATCCGAGATCCTTCAGCAGCGTCGCCGTCTCGGATGCGCGGATTCCGCTCTGGCAGTAGACGATCGTCTCCTTCTCCGGATTGAGCGCCGAGTAGAGCGTCTTCAGCTGGTCGCGTGACTTCAGGTTCATGCCGTCCTTGTTGGCGACGAGCTTCTTGTCGAGCTTGGCCTGCGTGTCCGGGTCCACCCAGTTTTCCATGTAGTGAATCGGCACCGCGCCGGGAATGTGGCCGCCGCGAATCGCGCGAATCTCCTCGCCGCGGAATTCGCCCGGCGTGCGCGCATCGACGATCTGCACGTTCGGATCCTTGAGCTTGCGCACGACTTCGGCCGTGTCGACCAGCATCTCGGGATGCGGCTTGAGGCTCAATGCGATGGGGGCGAGGTGCGTGGGCTCGGTCGCGACCGGACGCCCGGACGATTTCCAGTCGTCTAAGCCGCCGTGATAGACCTTCGCGCTCGCGGCTCCGAAATACTGCAGCGTGACCAGCCCGAAGTACACGTAGGGGTTGGCCTTCGCGCCATAGACGATGACTTCCCGCGACGGATCGATGCCAGCCGCGCCCATCAGGCGCTCGATGTCCTTCTGCGCGACGTAGTCCTCGGTGTTCTCGTCGCGAAGGACGACGCCGATGTCGTCGATGTTGACCGCGCCCGGGATGTGCCCCAGCTTGTACGCGGCGGCGCTGCGCGTATCCCAGACGATGGCGTTGCGGCCGAGCGCGTCGGCGACGTACGCGGTGTCGACGATCGCCGAGGTTTCCGCGGCCGCGGGCGGGGAGGCGATGGATCCGAAAAGCAACAGGGAGGACGTGAGGAACGTAATGAAATGGGATTTCATGGGCGTCTCCTGAGCAATTGCGTCGTACAGTATGAACCTGCGCCCGGGCTCAGGTAAAACCGAAATCCATCAGCTTGCGCGCGTACGCCGGCGCCGTCGGCTCGTGCATGAAGTACACATAGGTTTCGCGCCACGACGTGTCCGCGAGCCTTTTCGCCCACTGCGCCAGATCGCTGTCGGTGTAGGTCTCCAGCCGCAGCCGCACATAGCCCCAGGGCGCGGTCTGCACCAACGGGGGAGGCGCGTTGTCCTCGCGCTCCGAAAGCACCAGCGCCGCGCCCGCGCCCTTCAGCGCCGCGTAGACCTCGTCGGAAAACCACGTGTCGTTGCGAAACTCGAACGCCGCGCCGTGCTGCTCGGGAAGCAGGGCGAGGAAATCGACGAGTCGCGGCAGGTCCTTCTTCATGTTGGGCGGGAGCTGGAACAGCACCGCGCCGCGCTTGGCCCCCAGCGCCGCGAGGTTCTTGTACAGAAAGCCCACGGGCTCCGCGGAGGATTCGGCCTTGATGCGCGACATGTGCGTGATCCGGCGCGAGGCCTTGATGGTGAACTGGAACCCATCGGGCACCGTGGCCGCCCAATTCTCGAGCACCGTGATCTTGGGCATCCGATAGAAGGTGTTGTTGATCTCGACCGTCGGCAGGCGCGCGGAGTAGTACGCGAGCATCTCCTCGGGCTTCATCTTTTCCGGATAGAAAGTTCCGCGCCATTCCTTGAACGAGTAGCCGCTCGCGCCCGCCCGTAGCTTCGAAGTCACGTGTCCGCCCCTCCCTTTGTCCCTACAATTCCGGCATGGCGAAGAACCCCCTCGATGAATACTCCGCGAAGCGCACATTCGCGGCGACACCGGAGCCGGGCCCGGCGCTCGCCGAGGGGCGCAGCGGCCCACTGCTCTTCGTCGTGCAGCAGCATGCCGCCACGCGCCTGCACTATGACCTGCGGCTCGAGTGCGACGGGGTGCTCAAATCGTGGGCGGTTCCCAAGGGCCCATCGCTCGATCCTAGCGAAAAGCGCCTCGCGATGCAGACCGAGGACCATCCCTACGACTATGCCTCGTTCGAGGGCGTGATTCCGCCGAAGCAATATGGCGCGGGCGAAGTGATCGTGTGGGATTGCGGCGTCTATTCGCCCGACGAGGGCGGCGCCACCTGGTTTCACGATCGCGGCGCGGCCGAGCGCGAGGTGCGCGAAGGGCTCGAAAAGGGCAAGTTGAGCTTCCAGCTGCGCGGCACGAAGCTCAAGGGCTCGTTCGCGCTGGTGCGCACCAAGGACCGGAAGCAGTGGCTCGTGATCAAGCACAAGGACCGCTTCGTGACCTCCGCCGACGTGACCGCGCAGAACCGCTCGATGCTCTCCGGGGCGACGGTCGCGGATCTCAAGGTCGTCCCCGCGCATCGGATTGCCGCGGCGCGCCTGGTTCCCGCGGGCGAGGTCGAACCGATGCCGGCCAGGCTCGCGCCGATGCTGGCCGATGTCGCCGACGCCGCGTTCAATCGCGCCGACTGGATGTGGGAGCCGAAGCTCGACGGCTATCGCGTGCTCGCGTTCATCGATGAGGCCGGCGTAAGGTTGCGCTCGCGGCGCGGGCTCGAGCTCCGCGGCACCTTCCCGCGGCTCGCCGCGGAACTCGGCAAGCAGGGCGTGCGCGGCATGCTCCTCGACGGCGAGATCGTGGCGTTCGATGCGAGCGGCAAGCCCTCGTTCGCGGCGCTGCAGGACCGCGCGCAGCTGAAGAACGAGCGCGAGATCGCGGCGGCCGACCTCGCCATGCCGGTCGCGTTCTGCTGCTTCGACCTGCTGCATTTCGCCGGCGTCGATCTGCGCGGATCCCCGTACAAGGACCGGCGGCGTTATCTCGCGCAGTGCCTGATGCCGTCGCCGCTGGTGCAATTGGTGCATGCGTCGGAAGACGGCATTGCGTTGCAGGGGGCCGCGCTCGCGAGCGGCTTCGAAGGCGTGATCGGCAAGCGGATCGAAAGCCGCTACGAGGCCGGACGGCGCTCGGCGGCGTGGGTGAAAGTGAAGCCCACGCGCAGCGCCGATTTCGTCATCGGGGGCTACACACGCGGGAAGGGCTCGCGCGCCGCGCTCGGGGCGCTGCTCGTCGGCTATTGGGACAAGGGCAAGCTGCGCTACGCCTCGCACGTCGGCTCCGGCTTCGGCGGCGACACGCTCGAGCAGATGATCGCGCGATTGGAGCCGCTGCATCGAAGCACCTGCCCGTTCGCCGAGACGCCGGTGCTGAATGGCCCGACCACGTGGGTCGAGCCGCGCGCGGTCGCGGAGGTGAGCTTCCAGAGCTGGACCGAGGATGGGGCGCTGCGCGCGCCGGTGTTCGTGAGGCTGCGCGAGGATGTGGATGCGAAGAAGGTGAGGAGGGAAGTGGCGACTCCTTCCCCACCAACAGCCTCCGACATCGTCGCGCAACTGCAAAGCGCGAAGAACGCCCTCACCCTCACCGTCGGTTCGCATCGCATCCGCCTGACACACCTCGATCGCGTCTATTGGCCGGCCGATCCCGCGCTCAAGCAACCGGCACTGACCAAGCGCGACCTGCTGCGCTACTTCGCGCAGGTGGCGCCGCTCATGCTGCCGCATCTCGCCGATCGCCCGCTCACGATGATCCGCATGCCCGACGGCATTCGCGGGCAGCGTTTCTTCCAGAAGCACTGGGAGCAGGAGCGGCCGGATTTCGTCGACACGATCACCGTGTACTCGGGCCACAAGGACGAGAGCCACGAGTATCTCGTGTGCAACAACCTGCCGACCCTGTTGTGGCTCGCGCAGTCGGGCACGCTCGAGTTCCACGTCTGGCATTCGCGCGCGCGGCCCGGGCCCGACGCGGCCTCGGCCGGCACCGACTATGCGACCTCCCTCGAATCGCTCGAGACGTCGATCCTCAACTATCCCGACTACGTGCTCTTCGACATCGACCCGTACATCTACTCCGGCAAGGAAGCGAAGGGCGCGGAGCCCGAGCTCAATACGGTCGCGTTCGAGAAGGGCAAGGAAGTGGCGTTCTGGTTGCGCGAGCTGCTGCAGACGATGAAGCTCGAGCCGATCGTGAAGACCTCGGGCAAGACCGGCCTGCACGTGTTCGTCCCGATCCGGCGCACGATCGACTTCGACGCGGCACGCCACGTCTCGGAGCTGGTCGGCCGGCACCTGATGCGGCTGCACCCCAAGGACATCACTCTCGAATGGAGCATCCCCAAGCGCACCGGCAAGATCTTCATGGACTACAACATGAACGTGCGCGGCAAGACGCTCAACGTCGCCTATTCGCCGCGCGGCGAGCCCGGGGCGCCGGTGTCGATGCCGCTCACGTGGGAGGAGCTCGCCGGGGCGCACCCGCTCGACTTCAGGATCGCCAACGCGGCCGAGCGCCTCGCCCGGACCGGCGACCGATGGAGCGACGCGCTCGAGCGCAAGCAGAGCCTCGAGAACGCGCTGCGAGGCGCGCGCTGAATTAGGCGGGCGAGAAAAATATTCATGTATTACAATGCTTTGAATGTGAGTCTTGAGGAGGCACGCCATGGCTGCGCGATCCATCGCATCGTTGACGGTTTCGTTCGGGCTGGTCTCGATCCCGGTGAAGCTCTATTCGGCCACCGAGGCGAGCCGCGCGATCTCCTTCAACATGCTGCACAAGGCCTGCGGCTCGCGCCTGAAGCAGCAGTACATCTGCCTGAAGGAAGACGTGCCGGTCGCGCGCGAGGACATGGTGAAGGGGTATGAATTCGCCAAGGACCAGTACGTCACCTTCACGCCCGAAGAGCTGAAGGCGATGGAAGAGGCGGGCACGCACATGGCCGACATCACCGAGTTCGTGCCGATCGAATCGATCGACCCGGTGTACTTCGACAAGGCGTACTACCTCGCTCCCGACAAGGGCGGCGCCAAGCCGTACGCGCTGCTTGCGAGCGCGTTGCGCGCCTCGAATCGCTGCGCTCTCGGCCGCTGGGCCGCGCGCGGCAAGCAATACATCGTGATGATCCGCCCGGTCGAGGACGGGCTCGTGATGCAGCAACTGCTCTACGCGGGCGAGGTGCGTTCGATCAAGGAGATCGAGATCCCGAAGACCGAGGTGAAGGATGCGGAGTTGAAGCTCGCGCGCCAGCTGATCGAGTCGCAGGCCTCGGAGACGTTCGATCCGAGCGCCTACACCGACGAGGTCTCCGCGCGCATCGAGGCGGCGGTGCAGAAGAAGGTCGAAGGCCAGGAGATCACGTTGACCGAGACGCCGGAGAGCGGCGCGCAGGTGATCGACCTGATGGAAGCGCTGCGTACGAGCCTCGAGCGCAAGGCGCCGGCGCGCGCGAAGGCCGGCGCGGCGAAGGAAGAAGCGCCGGCCCAGACCAAGGCGAACGAGACGCGCAAGCCCCCCAAGCAGGCGCAGAAGGCCGAGCCCGCCGCGCGCAAGAAGCTCAAGGCCTAGCGCCAGCAAGCCGGGCGGCACGTCATGCATCGATACGGCGTCCGCGACGTCGAGAGGTTGCTGCGCCTTCCGCGCAGCACCATTCGCGCGCTGATCACGGCCGGCTTCGTGTCGCCCGAGCGCGGGCCGCGCAACGCGTGGCTCTTCTCGTTCCAGGATCTCATCGTGCTGCGTACCGCGCAGGCGCTCGCCGACGCGAACGTGCCGCAGAGGCGCATCACGAAGTCGGTGAAGGAGCTGCGCCGGCATCTTCCCGACGCGATGCCGCTCTCCGGGCTCAGCATCGGCGCGGTGGCCGACCGCGTCGTGGTGCGCGAGGGCGGCAGCCGCTGGCAAGCGGAATCCGGGCAGTATCTGCTCGCGTTCGAAGGCGATCCGGATGACGGCTCGTTGAGCGTGATCGAACGCGCGCCGGGCGCGCCATCGCCGCCGCGCGCCGACGATTGGTTCGAGCGTGCCGTGGCACTCGAGCCGGTGGATGCGCAAGGCGCGATCAAGGCCTACGAGCGCGGCCTCGCCGCCGATCCCGCGCACATCGACGCGCGCATCAATCTCGGCCGGCTGCTGCACGAAGCGGGCCGCCTCGCGCGTGCCGAGCGCGTTTACCGCGAAGCGATCGAGGCCGGCGGCGACGATCCGGTGCTGCTCTACAACCTCGGCGTGGTTCTCGACGACATGGACCGCACGCCGGAGGCGATCGGCGCGTACCAGGCGGCGCTGCGCGGCGACCCTCAGCTCGCCGACGGCCACTACAACCTGGCCGTGCTCTACGAAAAGCTCGGCCGGCCGCGCGAAGCGATCCGCCACATGTCGCAATACCGGCGGCTCACCGGGGCCAAGGGCATCTAGCGGTGGCGAAGGACCTCGAAGTCCCGCCGCTGCGCTACGCGATCGCCGCGTGGGTGATCGCGGCCTGCCTGCTGCTGCTCACGCTGCACCTGCGATTGCTTCCCGCGTTGCTCGCCGGGCTGCTGGTGTTCGAGCTCGTGCACGTGATCGCGCCGCGGCTTCCCTGGAAGCGGGCGAGCGGCGGAAAGCTCGCGGCGGTCGCGTTGCTGGCCGCCGCGATCGTTGCGCTGCTGACGCTCGCGCTGGTGGGGATGGTGGCCTTCCTGCGCAGCGATGCGGGCAGCCTCGCGCGGCTGCTGCAGAGGATGGCCGAGATCGTCGAGGGCTCGCGCGGCAAGCTTCCCGACTGGGTGATCGGAAGCCTTCCCGGCGACCCCGAGACGATGAAGGCCATGATCGTCGAATGGCTGCGCGCGCATGGGCAGGAGGTGCGCACGCTGGGCGGCGAGATCGGCCGTGTGTTCGCGCACATCCTGATCGGCATGATCATCGGCGCGATGGTCTCGCTGCGCGAGGCCGAGCCCGCGCACGCGGGCGGGCCGCTCTCGCGCGCGCTCGCCGAGCGCGCGACGCGCGTGGGCGACGCGTTCCGGCGCGTGGTGTTCGCGCAGGTGCGCATCTCCGCGCTCAACACGATCTTCACCGCGATCTACCTGGTCGGAATCCTGCGGCTGATGGACGTGCACCTGCCGTTCGCCAAGACCCTGGTCGTGATCACGTTCCTCACCGGGCTGCTGCCGGTGGTCGGGAACCTGGTCTCGAACACGATCATCGTCGTGGTGAGCCTCAGCGTGTCGCTGCCGGTCGCGCTGGGCTCGCTCGCGTTCCTGGTCATCGTGCACAAGCTCGAGTATTTCCTGAATGCGCGCATCGTGGGCACGCAGATCCGCGCAAGCCCCTGGGAGCTGCTGCTCGCGATGCTGGTGATGGAATCGGCTTTCGGAATCCCAGGGCTCGTCGCCGCGCCGATCTACTACGCCTACCTCAAGGACGAGCTCGCGGCGCGCGGGCTGGTCTGAGCCACGCGCTCGATCCATCCGGCGAACGCGACCGCCATCGCGGCCCTCACGTCGGCATCCTTGCGCCCGGTGCGCGCGGGCACGTGAAACGAATGATCGGCGTCCTCGGAAAGCTCGAGCGTAGCGCGCGCGCCGAGCGATGCGACGAGCGGCCGCAGCAGCTCCAGGTCGGCGAGCTCGTCGCGCGTTCCCTGCAGGAAGAGCAGCGGGATCCCGATTTCGAAGAGGTGCTTCGCGCGCTCGTCCGAAGGCTTGCCCGCCGGATGCAGCGGGAATCCGAGGAATGCCAGGCCGCGAACTCCGGGCAGCGGCGATGCGGCCTGCGCCTGGGAGGTCATCCGGCCGCCGAAGGATTTGCCGCCTGCAAAGAGCGCCAGCTTGGGGACGCGCCGTGCCGCCTCCGCGACCGCCGCCCGCACGGTGGCCTGCGCGAGCCTGGGCGTGTCGGGGCGCTTCGAGCCGCTCTCCATGTACGGAAATTGGTAGCGCAGCGTGGCGATCCCGCGCGGCGCAAGATCGTTTGCGATCGCCGCCATGAACGGATGCGTCATGCCCGCACCCGCGCCATGCGCCAGCACATAGCATGCGTGCGCGCCGGTCGGCGCGAGCAGCAGCGCGCTGACACTTTGCGCATCGTCGACAGCGATCGTTAGCGGCTCCGCGTTCACCAATCCATCTTACGCAGATTCTTCACGCCGGTTGACAGCGAGCTCGCCGCTCCGTACGACGGGTGGTGGCCTAGTCACGCCTCCACGCAGCGCGAGGGCAGGCGGCGCGCGCCGATGTGGGCGATCAACGCACCGAGCCCGAAGGTCCACGCCGCCGCCTTGTCGCTGTGATTGACCTGGTTCACGAGGCTGCCGAGGCGGGGGCTGGAGATGGTGACGACGTCGCCCACCCGGTGCGTGAAGCCGCTCCCGGGCTCGGCGCGATCGTCGGTCGGTGCGAACATCGTTCCCAGGAACAGCATCATGCCGTCGGGATACTGGTGGTGGGCGCCCATCGCATGGACCACGAGATCGAGCGGATCGCGGCTGATTCGCGCCATCGAGCTGGCTCCGCGCATCGTGAAGCCTTCGGGCCCCTCGACCAGCAGGTGGACCGTATCGCCGCGCACGTCATCGATCGAGAAGGACTCGTCGAAGAGGCGGATGAAGGGTCCGATCGCGCACGATGCGTTGTTGTCCTTGGCCTTGCCGAGCAGCAGCGCGCTGCGGCCTTCGAAATCGCGCAGGTTCACGTCGTTGCCGAGCGTGGCGCCCGCGACTTGGCCGCGGCTATTCACCGCCAGGACGATTTCCGGCTCCGGATTGTTCCACTCCGATTTCGCGTGGATCCCGATCTCGGCGCCGGTACCGACCGACGAGAGCACCGGGGCCTTGGTGAAGACCTCGGCGTCCGGGCCGATTCCCACCTCGAGGTACTGGGACCATAACTTGTGCTCGATCAGCACGGCCTTCAACTGCCGGGCCTGGGGCGAGCCCGGCACCACCGAGCGCAGGTCGTCGCCCATCACCTCGGTGACTCGCTTGCGCACGGCATCGGCCTGCGCCGCGTCGCCGCGCGCCTGCTCCTCGATCACGCGCTCGAGCAGGCTGTCCGCGAACGTGACACCCGAAGCCTTGACCACCTGCAGGTCGCAGGGCGCCAGCAGCCACGGCTTCGTGGGGTCCCGCGTAGCGGCAACGCTGTTCCCGACCAATTCTTCACAGCTGCCAAGCCGCACGCCTTTCGCCGAGCGGACCACCTTCACCGGATCGCGGCACTCCAGCAACGCGCTCACGGTCGCGGCGGTCTGCGACAGATCGTAGACGCCGTCCTTTCGAAACACGATCGGGGACGGGCCCGCAAACTCGCCAGGGACCCAGGCCCGGCCGACGAGAGTCCCGGAAAGCCCGTCTTCGGGGAGGAACCGGTCCAGATCGAGGTGCATGTCCATGCGGTGCTCCGCTTCAGTTCTTGATGTCGAGCCGCGCGATCAGGTCGCGGTAATACGCATGATCCTTCGCCATGAGCGTGCGGAACGCGTCGCCGTCGGCATACAGCGCTCCCATCCTCAGGCGATCCATCGCGTCGAGGAGGGCGGGCTCCTTCGCGATCTTGGCGGTCGCGACCCTCAGCGTCTTCACGATTTCCGGAGGCGTGGACTTGGCGACCGCGAGGCCGCGCCAGTTGCCGACGACGACATTGATGTTGCGCTCCTTCAGGGTCGGGACCGTCTCGAAACCCTTGATGCGCTTGTCCGCCATGACCGCAAGGGTCTTCAGCTTGCCGGCCGCCACGTTGGTCGAGACCTCGGCCGCGCTCACCGCGGTCGCATCGATGTGGCCGCCGAGGAGCGCGGTGATCGAGGGCGCGGCGCCCGCGAACGGCACGTGATTGAACTTCACGCCCGTCTTGTCCTCGAGGTCCACGGCGGCGAGGTGCCAGATCCCGCCGTTGCCGCCGTTTCCGAGCTGCATGCCGCCATTGCGCTTCTTCGCGTCGGCGAGGAACTCCTCGATCGTGTTCCACGGAGCGTCGGCGCGCACCGTGATGGCCGCGGGGTCGTAGTTGAGCTGCGCGATCGGAGTGAGGTCCTGGTAGGAGATCTTGGTCAACCCCAGGTGCACCATCGTCGTGAGCTCGCCGCTGAGAACCGCGATCTTGTAGCCGTCGGGCTTCGAATTGACGACGTCGGACCAGCCGATGATGCCGCTCGCCCCCGGCTTGTTGACGACGATCATGGTTTGCGGCAGGTGCTTGTGCGCCGCTTCCGCGAAGGCCCGCGCAAGCGAATCGGTGCCGCCGCCGGCGGTGTACGGAACGATGAGCTCGATGGGACGTGTCGGGTAATCGGCGTCGGCCGCGAGTGCGGAGGAGAGAGCGCCGAGCGCGATCATGCCGGACGCCGCCAGGTGTGTGAAGGTCTTCATCGTGTTTCCTCTCGTGGGTGTTCGTGAGCGGTGCGGGTCGAGGCGCCGGGCTTCAGGCCGGCTGCTTCGAGCGTTGCGGGGCGGGCGCGGATTTTTCTTCCTTCCACGCCGGCCCGTTCGGGAACTCGAAGCGCGCGAGCGTCTCGGGATGCATCTCGATGCTGTATCCGGGCCGCAGCGGCGGCATGTAGCGGCCTTGCCGGATCACGACCGGATCGAGGAAGTGCTCGTGCAGGTGGTCGACGTATTCGAGGACCCGGTTGTCGAGCGTCGCCGACACCGCGATGTAGTCGAACATCGAGATGTTCTGCACGTATTCGCACAGCCCCACGCCGCCCGCGTGCGGGCAGACCGGCACGCCGAACTTCGCGGCCATGAGCAGCACGATCAGCACTTCGTTCAGACCGCCGAGGCGCGCCGCGTCGACCTGGCAGAAGTCGATCGCCCCGGCCTGCAGCAGCTGCTTGAACATCACGCGGTTATGGCAATGCTCGCCCGTGGCCACGCCGATCGGGGCGATGCGCGCGCGAATGGCCGCGTGTCCGAGGATGTCGTCGGGGCTCGTCGGCTCCTCGATCCACCAGGGGTCGAATGCCGCGAGCCGGCGCATGTTCGCGATCGACTCGTCGACATCCCACATCTGGTTGGCATCCATCATCAGCTTGCGGTCCCAGCCGATCTCCTCGCGCAGGATGCCGGCGCGGCGGATGTCCTCCTCGATGTTGCCGCCGACTTTCTGCTTGAAGTGCGTCCACCCCTCGGCGACGCCTTCGCGGGCGAGGCGCCGCATCTTTTCCTCCGAGTACCCGAGCCAGCCGGCCGACGTGGTGTAGGCGGGATATCCCGCGGAGCGCATCTCGGCTTCGCGCGCGGACTTGGTCGGGGCGTTGCGGCGCAGGATCGCGAGCGCCTCCTCGGGCGTGAGCGCGTCGGTGACGAAGCGGAAATCGAGGCAGCGCACGAGTTCTTCCGGAGTGAGGTCGGTGAGGAGCTTCCAGACCGGCTTGCCCTCGGTCTTGGCCCACAGGTCCCACACGGCGTTGACGATCGCGGCGGTGGCAAGGTGGATCGCCCCCTGGACCGGCCCCACCCAGCGCTGCTGGCTGTCGCCGGTGGTGATATGGCGCCAGAAAGCCCCCATGTCGGCCACGATCTCCTCGAGCGTGAGGCCGATCACCATCGGAGCCAGCGACTTCACCGCCGCGACGCAGACCTCGTTGCCGCGCCCGATCGTGAACGTGAGCCCGTGGCCTTCGAGCGGGCCGGCATCGGTGCGCAGGGTGACGTACGTGGCCGAGTAGTCCGGGGCCGCGTTCATCGCGTCGGAGCCGTCGAGGGATCGCGAGGTCGGGAAACGGATGTCGCGAACCGACAGGTGGGTGATCGTGGTGGTCATCGGGGCCTCATGGGATGTGCAACAGGGGGTGCATGAATCGTAGGCCTTCGAGCGATAACCGGCTAATCGTCTCTTCTGATCTAATGATCATGTTCTTGATATACCGGGACGGCTCCAATGAAGAACACCGCGTTGCGCATATCGAGCCGCCAGATCGTCCTGCTGAATGCGCTGGGCTCGCACCACAACCTGCGGCGTGCGGCCGAGGCGATGAACACCACGCAGCCGGCGGCCACCGCGCTGCTCCAGCAGCTCGAGGAAACGCTGAAGGTGAGCCTGTTCGAGCGCCACTCGCGCGGAATGCGGCCCACGCCCTATGGCGAGGTCATGATCCGGTACGCGCGCGGCGTATTGCACGACTACGAGCGCGCGGACGACGAGATTTCCGCGCTCATCGACGGCGGGGCCGGGCTGGTGCGCGTGGGCAGCGTGATGGGGGCGGTTCCCAGGCCGCTCACGCCGAGCCTTGCGGCATTCAAGGCGGCCCATTCGCGGGTGCGCGTCTCGGTCGAGGTCGATACCAGCGATGCGCTCGTTCCCGCCGTGCTAGGCGACCTCGACGTGGCGATCGCGCGCCTTCCCGACCAATTTGCCGATATCGACGTCGAGGTCGAATTGTTCGAGGAAGGCGAGGCGATGAGCGTTGTCGCCCGGCCGGGGCATCCGCTGGTCGATGCTCGCGGCGTGACGCTCGCGGACCTGGTGCATCTCACCTGGGTCCTGCATCCCTCCGGGAGCCCTATGCGCCGGCGCGTGGAGGCCGCGTTGCAGGACGCGAGCGTGACCCGGGCGCTGGACATCGTGGAGACCACTTCCATCCTCGCGACCACCGCGCTGCTCGAGCGCACCGACATGATTTCCGTCGTGCCGCTCGAAGTCGCCCGGTATTACGCCCGCTACGGGCTGCTCGGGATACTGTCGGTCGAGCTTCCGATCGCGATGGCGAACCTGGGAATCATCACGCGCAAGTCGAAGGAGCTGTCACCGGCAACGCGCGGGTTCCTGGAGTGCCTGCGCGACGCGGTTCAGTCCTCCTGAAACAATTGCCGGCCCCGGGTTCGCAGCAGTTCCACGAAACGCGCCGCGGCGGGTGACAGGTAACTATATCTTCGGTATGTGAGGGCGAAGGTCCGCCGCATCGTCGTCTCCTTCAGCGGCACTTCCTTCAGGGCGGTGCCGCGTTTCAGGTGGCGGCGCGAGATGAACGACAGCATCTTGTTCTGCTCGATCAGCGGCGGCAGCAACAGGATCAGGTTGGTCTCGATCTGCACGCTCGGCGCGGGCAGGCCCTTCGCCTGGAACGCATCGTCCAGCCATTGCCGCGTCGCGACACCCGCGCCCGCCAGCACCCACGGATAGTCCAGAAGATCCTTCATCCGCATCCGGCCGCGAAATACCGGATGCGTGCGGCTCGCGACCACGACGACCTCGTCCTCGAAGATCTCGTGCGAGAAGAGATCGTCGTCGGCCCGCGTGCTGAAGCTCACCGCGGTGTCGAGATCGCCGGCCTTGAGCGCGGCGAGGATCAGGTCGTTGTGCCCGATGAGCGTCTTGAGCGTGACTCCGGGCGCCATGCGCAGCAACTCGCGGCACGCGCGCGGCAGCAGGAAGCGCGCGACGGTCGGCACGGCACCCACGCGAACGTTTCCCGCGAGGCCCTTGCCGAGATCCCGCACCTCGCGCACCGCGTCCTCCGTTGCGATGCGCAGCGACTTCGCGCGCGCGTAAAGCGCCTCGCCCGCGGTGGTCAGCCGGATGCCGCGCCCGGCGCGCTGGAAGAGCGCGGTGCCGACGATGCCTTCGAGCCGGCGAACCGAGCCGGTGAGCGCGGGCTGCGTGCGGAACACCTTTTGCGCCGCGCGCCCCACATGGCCCACGTCCGCGATGGTTTCGAAGTAGCGCAGGTCACGCAAGTCGAATTGATCAGCCATATTGATGGATTCCAAAGAAAAGACGAATAGACGCTATGGATTATGGACCCAATAATCACTGCTTCATAACAAGGAGGAGCACCCGATGTCGAGTCGCGCCCTGGCGGCGGCAGCCGCCTTCACCCTGGCCCTCGGCGCCCACGCCCAGGACTACCCGAGCAAGCCGATCAAGCTCGTGGTCCCGTTTCCGCCCGCCGGCGGCACGGACATCCTGGCGCGCGTCGTCGCCCAGAAGATCGCCGAGAACAACAAGTGGACGGTGGTGGTGGACAACAAGCCCGGTGCCGGCGGAAACATCGGCGTGGATGCGGTCGCCAAGTCGCCGCCCGACGGCTATACCCTGGTCATGGGGCAAACCAGCAACCTCGCGATCAGCCCCTCCCTGTACAAGGGCCTTCCCTATGATCCGATGAAGGACCTGGCTCCGGTCGCGCTCGTCGGATCGGGCCCGGTCGCGCTGGTGGTCAAGGCCGATTCGCCCTACAAGACGCTTGCCGACCTCGTGGACGCGGCGAAGGCGAAGCCCGCCACGATCTCCATGGCCTCGCCGGGAAACGGCACCGTCGCGCATCTGTCGGGCGTGCGCCTGATGAACACCACGGGTGCGAAATTCGTGCACGTTCCCTACAAGGGCGCCGGCGGCGCGATTCCCGACGTGCTCGGCGGCAGCGTCGACTTCTTCATCTCGTCGGTGCCCACGCTGCAGGCGCAGGTCGCCGGCGGAAAGATGCGCGCGCTCGCGGTGTCGTCGGCGAAGCGCTCGCCGGTCTTCCCGACGGTGCCGACGGTCGCGGAATCCTACAAGGGGTTCGACGCGGTCACCTGGTTCGGAATCCTCGCGCCCGCGGGAACGCCGAAATCCGTCATCGACAAGCTCAACGCCGAGATCAACAAGGCGCTGAAGGACCCGAAGGTCCGAGCCGCGATCGAGGCGGAAGGCGGCGAGGTGATCGGCGGCACGCCCGACCGATTCGCCGCGCTGATCAAATCCGAAATCCAAAACTGGTCGTCGCTGGTGAAGGCCTCCGGCGCGACTGTCGACTGAGAAAGGAATCCGTCATGAACGACAAATCCTCCGCACCGCTTTCCGACATCCGCCGCGACTTCGAGCGCGTCTCGCCCGAGATCGTCAGGAAGGCGTCGCAATTCGCCGCGTCGATCCTCGCCGACGTGGCCGGACGCCGCGGCACGCTCGACGGGCGCATCGTCGCCGTCTCTCCCGCGCTCAAGATGGCCGGCCCGGCGTTCACGGTCGAGGTGCGCCCCGGCGACAACCTGATGATCCACGCCGCCATGTCGATGGCGAGGCCAGGCGACATCCTCGTGGTGGACGGCAAGGGCGACCGTACGTGCGCGTTGATGGGATCGATCATGATCAACGCGTGCAAGAAGATGAACCTGGGCGGCGTGATCCTCGATGCCGCCGTGCGCGACATCGACGAGCTGCGCGAGCTCGGCTTCCCGGTCTACTCGGTGGGCACGAATCCCAATGGCCCGACCAAGTTCGTTCCCGGCCGCATCAACTGGCCGATTTCCTGCGGCGGCGTGTCAATCAGCCCCGGAGACCTGATCGTCGGCGACGCGGACGGCGTGGTGGTCGTGGAGCGCGAGAAGGCGGAATCGCTGCTCGACCTCGCCGCGAAGAAGGTCGCGGACGAGCGCGCGCGCATCGCCGACATCGTCGCGGGCAAGAACCTGCGACCCAAGTGGCTCGAAGGCGCGCTGCGCGCCGCCGGCGTGCTGAGGGAAGGCGAGACGCTGTGAGTAAACCCGTCATCATGGTCACCGCGGCCGACCTCGCTCCCGAGGCGCTCGCGATGCTGCAGGATTTCGAGATCGTGTACGCGGGCAAGGTCTGCGATGAGGAGACGCTGGTCCGCCTGAGCGAGCAGCACCAACCGGTGGGGATCATCGTGCGCTACGGGAAGATACCGGGCCGCGTGATGGATGCGTCGGGACGGCTGCGCGTCATCTCGAAGCACGGCGCCGGCATCGACACGATCGATTCGAGGGCCGCGAAGGAACGCGGAATCGAAGTGCGCGCCGCGCTCGGTGCCAATTCCGACGCGGTTGCCGAACACTCGTGGGCATTGATGCTCGCATGCGCGAAGAACGTCGTGAACGTGGACCGGCGCATGCGGGAAGGCCACTGGGACAAGTCGACGCATCGCAGCCTCGAGCTGCGCGGAAAGACGCTCGGAGTCGTGGGGCTCGGTGCCATCGGGCGCCGGGTTGCCGGGATCGGCCTCGCCTTCGACATGCAAGTGCTGGCTTTCGATCCGTTCGCTAAGTCGGCACCCGAGGGCGTGACTCTGGTGACGCTCGATGACCTGTATGCGGCGAGTCACGTCGTTTCGCTCAATTGCCCGCTCACCGACGAGACGCGCCACATGATCAATCGCGAATCGATCGCGCGGATGCGCGACGGCGCGATCATCGTGAATACCGGGCGCGGCGGATTGATCGACGACGCGTCGCTGATCGAGGCGCTCGCGTCCGGAAAGATCCGTGCGGCGGGTCTCGATGCGTTCCAGGCGGAGCCGCTGACCGGCGAGCATGACTGGCGCGGGATTCCCAACGTCATCCTGTCGCCGCACGTCGGCGGCGTCAGCGAGGACGCCTATGTGAACATGGGAACGGCCGCCGCACGCAACGCGCTGGCCGTGCTCGAATCCGTATCCGAAAGGTCTCTGTGAAAAGATCCCTCAACGTCCTCGCGGGCCTCGTGCTCGCCGCGTCGTTCCATGCTACGGCGCAGCCCTACCCCGGCAAGCCGGTGAAGATCATCGTGCCCTATCCGCCCGGCGGTGCCGTGGACGTGGCCACGCGCAAGGTCGCGCAGAAGCTCGCCGAGCAGCTCGGCCAGCCGTTCGTCGTCGAGAACAAGCCGGGAGCGAGCAGTACCATCGGCGCGCAGATGGTGGCCAAGTCCGCGCCCGACGGCTACACGCTCGTCGCCAACGACATGACCTACTCGATGTTGCCCTACGTGTTCAGGTCGCTTCCTTTCGACCCGGAAAAGGACCTCGTTCCGGTAAGCACGACGATGTTCGCGCCCTATGCGATCGCGGTGAGGGCCGACTCGCAGTACAAGACGCTCGCGGACCTGGTCAAGGCGGCGAGGGCAAACCCCGGCAAGCTCACGTACGGCTCCGGCGGCCCGGGCTCGGCGCCGCATTTCGCGACCGAATCGCTGAGCATCGCTGCGAAGATGGACCTCACGCACATCCCGTACAAGGGCGCCGGCGAGGCGATGACCGGCCTCATCGGCGGGCAGATCGACGTGCTGATGTCTTCGGTGCCGTCGCTCATATCGCAAGCCAAGGGCGGCAAGGCGCGCATTCTCGCGGTGAGCGGCGACAAGCGCCTGCCCGCGCTGCCCGGTGTTCCGACATTCGCCGAAGCCGGATTGAAGGAGTGGGGCATCCTCAACTTCAACGGCCTGTGGGCGCCGAAGGGCACGCCCCCGGAGATCGTCGCGCGGCTGCAATCCGAGATCGCGAAGGCGGTGGCGACCTCGGAGGTAAAGGCGTTCTTCGAGGGGCAGGGGGGCCTGCCGGGCGGGACCGGGAGCGAGGACTTCGGTCGCCTCGTGCAGACGACGACGAAGAGCTGGGGGCCGGTGGCAACCAAAGCCAACATCGAGAAGCAATAGCGATGTTCCTGTTGAACCCGCCCGCGGTCCGCGAGCTCGAGATCTTCAGCCCGATGCCCGATCGCTTCCGGCGAACCGGCGGCACGTCGAGCTGGGCGAACGCGAATCGTGGAGGCGCTCCCACCGACTCGTTCCTGGAAGGACCGGTGTTCGACGCGAAGGGCAACCTTTTCGTCACCGACGTTGCCTACGGCCGGATCTTCCGCATCGATCCCGCGGGCGCCTGGGACCTCGTCGCCGAGTACGACGGCGAGCCCAACGGGATGAAGTTCCTGAACGAGCGCGAGCTGCTGATCACCGACTACAGGAATGGCCTCGTGGCGTGCGACGTCGCGACCGGCAAGACGCGCGAATACCTGGGACACCGCAACAGCGAGAGCTTCAAGGGCGTGAACGACCTCACGTTCGACGCGCTCGGCAATCTCTATTTCACCGACCAGGGGCAGACCGGGATGCACGATCCCACCGGGCGCGTCTATCGCCTGTCGCGCGACGGACGGCTCGATGCGTTGCTCACCAATGCGCCCAGCCCCAATGGCGTGGTCCTCTCGCCCGACGGCAAGTTCCTGTTCGTCGCCATGACGCGCGGCAATTGCGTCTGGCGCATGCCGCTCCTCGCCGATGGCTCGGTGAGCAAGGCGGGGCAGTTCTTCACTTCGTACGGTCCGAGCGGCCCCGACGGCCTCGCGATGGATGCCGCCGGGCGACTGATCGTGTGCAATCCCGGCCTGGGTTGGGCGTGGGTGCTGAACGGGCGCGCCGAGCCGGTCGAGATCCTGCGGACGGCGCCAGGGACATCGCTCACGAATGTGGCCTTCGGAGGCGCCGGGCTTCACACGCTGTATTTCACCGACTCCACGCGCGGAGCGATCCTGCGGATCCACGCGACGCAGCCGGGTTGCGCAACCGTTCGACAACCGGTCAACGCCGTTGATCGAGATCGAGGTTGAGCTCGAGGACGTTCACGCGCGGCTCGCCGAGGATTCCGAGCTGGCGCCCCTCGGTGTGGCTGGCGACGATCTCGCGCACCTTCGCCGCGTCGAGGCCGCGCGCTTTCGCCACCCGATTCACCTGGTACTGCGCCGCGGCGAGGCTGATGTGCGGGTCGAGCCCGCTTGCCGACGCGGTGACGAGGTCCACGGGAATCGGCTGCTTGTTGTCCGGATCCGCGTCCTTCAGCGCCTTGACGCGCGCGGCCACGGCCTCCACCAGCGCGGGATTGGTCGGCCCCTGGTTCGTGCCGCTCGAAGCCGACGCGTTGTAGGGATAGGGCGAGGTGCCCGAGGCGCGGCTCCAGAAATGCTTCGGGTCGGAGAACGGCTGGCCGACCAGCTTCGAGCCCGCGATCGTGTCGCCGCTCACGATCAGGCTGCCTTCCGATTGCGCGGGAAAGACGACCTTCGCGATGCCGGTGACGGCGAGCGGATAGGCGACACCGGTGAGAAGCGTAAGCAGGGCGAGGGAGACGAAGGCGGGACGCAGGTGTTCGCGCATGGTCGTTGTCCGGTCAGGCGAGGCCGAGGGCGGCGAGGATCAGGTCGATCGCCTTGATCCCGATGAATGGCACCACGACGCCCCCGGCACCGTAGATCAAGAGGTTGTTGCGCAGCACGGCGGCGGCTCCGCGCGGCTGGTAGCGCACGCCCTTCAGCGCGAGCGGCACGAGCGCCACGATGATGAGCGCGTTGAAGATCACCGCCGAGAGGATCGCGCTCTGCGGCGTGGCGAGGCGCATCACGTTCAACGCGTCGAGCTGCGGGTAGGTGGTCGCGAACGCCGCGGGGATGATCGCGAAGTACTTGGCGATGTCGTTGGCGATCGAGAACGTGGTGAGCGCGCCGCGCGTCATCAGAAGCTGCTTGCCGATCTCGACGATCTCGATCAGCTTGGTCGGGTTGGAATCGAGATCGACCATGTTGCCGGCTTCCTTGGCGGCTTGCGTGCCGGTGTTCATCGCCACGGCGACGTCGGCCTGCGCGAGCGCCGGGGCATCGTTGGTCCCGTCGCCGGTCATCGCGACCAGCCGGCCGTCGGCCTGGTGATCGCGGATCAGCTTCAATTTCGCCTCGGGCGTCGCCTCGGCGAGGAAATCGTCCACGCCGGCCTCGGCGGCGATCGCGGCCGCCGTGAGCCGGTTGTCGCCGGTGATCATGATGGTCTTGATGCCCATGCGGCGAAGCTGCGCGAAGCGCTCGCGGATGCCGCCCTTGACGATGTCCTTCAGCTCGATCACGCCGACCACCTGCGCGCCGTCGGCGACGACGAGCGGCGTGCTGCCGCGCCTCGAGACGGTATCGACGATCGCCTGCGTCTCGGGGGCGACGCGACCGCCCTTCTGCTCCACCCATGCGCGGATCGCATCGGCCGAGCCCTTGCGGATCTGGCGCTCGCCGACGTCGACTCCGCTCATGCGCGTTTGCGCGGGGAAGGGGATGAAGACGCCGCCCAGCGCGCCGACGTCGCGCTCGCGCAGCTTGAAGCGCTGCTTGGCGAGCACGACGATGCTGCGCCCCTCGGGGGTCTCGTCGGCGAGCGAGGCGAGCTGCGCCGCGTCGGCGAGCACGGATTGGCTCAAGCCCCCGGCCGGATGGAACTCGGCCGCCTGGCGGTTGCCGAGCGTGATCGTGCCGGTCTTGTCGAGCAGCAGGACGTCGACGTCGCCGGCCGCTTCGACCGCGCGCCCCGAGGTGGCGATCACGTTGGCGCGCAGCGTCCGCCCCAGGCCCGCGAGCCCGATGGCGGAGAGCAGCCCGCCGATCGTCGTGGGAATGAGGCAGACGAGAAGTGCCACCAACGCAGTCACGCTGACCGCCGTG
>JANPHA010000200.1:0-2843 GCA_031424255.1 Burkholderiales bacterium
CCATTCACGACCGATCGCATCCGCGTCAATGTGACCCGCGCAGTGGACGGATTAACGCACCTCACCGAAATCGAGGCGTGGGGCTCGGATGCCCCGCCCACCGCAACTAACGTCGCGCTCGCAAGCGCCGGCGCCGTGGCATCCGCATCGAGCACCGCCAACGCGAATTTCCCGGTCAGTTCGGTGATCAATGGCGACCGCACGGGTGCCGGCTGGGGCAGCGGGGGAGCCTGGAACGACGCCACGCCCGACGCATACCCGGACTGGGTGCAGATCGATTTTCCGGGGATGAAGACCATCGATCGTGTGGTGGTCTATACGCTGCAGGACAACTTCGCGAGCCCGGTGGATCCCGGTGACGGCCTCGCCTTCACGCAGTACGGCGTCGTCGACTTCAACATCGAAGGGTGGAATGGCTCCGCGTGGGTGACGCTCGCCACGGTGAGCGGTAACAATCTCGTCAAGCGCACGGCGGGTTTCGCCGCGTACACGACCGATCGCATCCGCGTCAACGTGACCAACGCGATGGCCGGATACTCGCGCCTCACCGAAATCGAGGCCTGGGGGACCTAGCGCGGACCCGGCCCTCCCCCAAGGAGGAGGGAGAACATCACTTCGCTTTCGAGAAATCCCCCGCCTTCACGACCGTGAGCTTCGACGGGTCGATGTACTTGCGCAGCGCCGCGTTGACGTCCGCGGTGCTGAGCGCCGTCACCTTGTCCTCGAACTGCTTGCTGAACGCGAACGTGCGCCCGAGGTAGAGGTTCGAGGCCCACGCGCCGGCGAGCGTGCCATCCTGCGCGCGGTTCTGGCTGCGCGCCTGCAGGATGCCGGTCTTCGATCCCGCGACTTCGGCATCGGTGAAGCCATCCTTCAACGCGCGCGCGAGCTCTTCCTTGAACGCGGCCTCGACCTTGGCGACGTTCTGCGGCGCGGCGATGGCGTATGCCGACCAGGCGCCGGCGCGGTCGATCGAGCCGACCGAAAGCTCCGATCCCACGCCGTACGACAGGCCCTCCTTCTGGCGGATGCGCGAGGCGAGGCGCGAATCGAAGCCCGCCCCGCCGCCGAGGATGTAGTCGGCCACGTAGAGCGCCGCGTAATCCGGATCGTCGTCGCGCAGGTTGATGTTCTCGCGCGCGATCCAGACGGCATTCTCCTTGTCCGGGGTGTCGACGGTCTTCACGGCCGGCGCAATGTCGCGGAATTCCTGGTCGACGCGCTGGAACGGGACCTTCGGCGCCCAGCCTTCGAAGAGCTCCTTCAGCAGCGCCGTGACCTGGGCCGCGTCGAAGTCGCCGACGATCGCGATCTCGGCCGGGGCGGCGCCGTAGAAATCGCGGTGGAACTGCTTCGCGTCCTCGAGCTTCGCCGCCTTGATCTCCTCGAGCGTCTCCTCGAGCGTGGGCGAATAGCGCCAGTCGCCTTTCGGGTAGATGTTGAAGTGCTTCGAGAGCTCGTCGCCGGCGCGCGCCTCGGGCTCGGAGAGCTGCGACATGATGCCGGTGATCGACTGCTTCTTCAGCTGCTCGAACTCGCTCTCCGGGAACGCGGGCTCCTTCAGCACGTGGGCCACGAGCCTGAGCGAGCCCTCGAGGTTGGCGCGCGTCGTCTGGAAATTCGCGCCCGGCCCGGACACGCGCCCCGAGACCTTGAGGCGGTCGAACTCGTCGACGAGCTGCGCGCGCGTGAACTTGGTCGTGCCGCGCGAGAGCATGCGTCCGGCGTTGGAGGCATTCATGCGCTGGTTGAAGAGCGCCTTCTCGTTGCCGATGTGCAGGGCCAGCGCCACGTTCACGGTCTCGCCGCGGTTCTTCTTCGCGAGCAGCGCCACCTTCACGTTGCCGAACGTGAGGATCTGCGTGCGCGCATCGATGTTGGCCTGGGAAGGATCGAATGACTCGGCCACGCTCGTCGCGGCCTGCGCCTTGAAGTCCTTCATCACCTCGGCCACGGCGGGCGCGGGCGGGATCTCGGCGCGTTGCGGATTGTCCTCGGGCAGGAAGATGCCGACGGTGCGGTTGTCGCGCCGGTAGTACGCCTTCGAGACGCGCGCGACGTCGTCGGCACTGATCTTGGCGAGATCGTCGCGCGCGAGGAAGAAGAGCCGCCAGTCGCCGAGCGCGATGTATTCCGAGAGCTGCACGCCGAGCGATTCGTGGTTGGCGAGGGTCTTGTCGATCTGGTTGGAGAGCGCGAGACGCGTGCGGTCCATCTCCACCTTTTCCGGCGGCGCCGCGCCAAAGCCCTCGACGATCGCGGCGATCTCGTCGCGCACCGGCTTCGGGTCCTGCCCCTTGGGCAGCACCGCGCCGAAGATCTGGATGCCGGGATCGCGCCCCATCAGCGGATAGGAGAACACCTGCGAGGCCTTGCCCTTCTCGACGATCTCCTTGTGCAGCCGGCCGGTGGGCACCTGGCCCAGGATCATGCCGGAGAAGGCGATCGGATCGGAATCGGGGTGCAGGTTCGAGGGCACCTTGTAGGCGAGCATCACGATCTCGATGTCGCCCTTCCTGCGCACGGTGAACTCGCGATCGCCATCCTGCGTGGGCTCCACGGTCCACAGCGCCGGGAGCCTGCGCTGCGGCTTCGGTACCGGGCCGAAGTGCTTGGCGACCATCGCGAGCGCCTTCGCCTCGTCGAACTTGCCCGCCACCAGCAGCACCGCGTTGTCGGGCTGGTAGTACATCCGGTAGAACGCCTGCAGGTTCCCGATCGCGACGTTCTCGATGTCGCTGCGGTTGCCGATGGTCGAGCGGCCGTAGCTGTGCCAGTCGTAGGCGACACTCTGCATGCGCTTCATCAGCACGCCGAACGGCGAGTTCTCGCCCGACTCGTAC
>JANPHA010000201.1:0-4407 GCA_031424255.1 Burkholderiales bacterium
CTGGTTGTAGAGCAGTATCCGTCCCTCGATGTTGCACACCAGGACGCTCTGTGTGAGCTCCGACATCAGGGCCGCGAGGCGATTCTTCTCTTCTTCAAGGCGCACCGTGGCGGCGCCGACGCGAACCGCTACCTCCTTCTCCAGCGCGCCGTGTCGCGCCGCAAATTCGTTGATCGCCTCCGCCAGCGCGCGCACCTCCGCCGTGCCCCGGGACGCGATGCGGTGCTCCGCGTTCGTGGTGAGAATGAGCCGCGCTTCCTCGGCCACCCGTCGCGGGGCGGCGATATAGGCCTTCACCAGCCGGTGCGCCGCGATCGCGAGCACGGCCAGAGCCAGCAACGCAAGAGTGATGGCGGTCGCCACGTGCGCGGCCATGACCTCGGCGATCACCCGGCGCTCCGCGCCGTCCAGATCGCTCCACAGGCCAACGCCGAGCAGCACCGCGACGCCGGCAAGAGCCGACGCGGCGCCGACCGCCCACAGCGCGATACGGACCCTGTCGCTCATCCCGGTGCGCCCAGCTGCCGCCGGACCTGCTCGAGCAGTTCCTTGGTGGAGAAGGGCTTGACGAGATAGGCGTCGGCCCCCAGCGCCATGCCTTTGCTGATCTCGCTCTGGCGGCCCTTGGCGGTGAGCATCACGATCTTGATGTGGCCCCACCGCGCGTTCTCGCGGATTTTCTGGCACACCTCGAAACCATTCCTGAGCGGCATCATTACGTCGAGGAGCACCAGGTCGGGCAGGAATTCGCCGACCCCACGCAATGCCTCCTCACCGTCGCGCGTGATGCGCAACTCGTAGCCGGCGTGCTGCAGCAGGAACTCGACCGAAGCGATGATGTTCGCCTCGTCTTCCGCGATCAGGATCTTCTTGGCCACGATGATGGTCCCTCAGGATGGGAACTGCCCGCCCCCGGACACGGGCAGCGAGAAGGAGAATACGGCGCCTTCTCCGGGAGTGCTTTCGACCCAGATCCGGCCGCCGAAATGGTTGACAATCTCTCGACTGATGGCCAGGCCCAGGCCCGTGCCCTGCGGCTTCTCGGTCAGGGTGTCACCCGCCTGGCGGAATTTCTCGAAGATGATCTTCTGGTCCTCCACGCGGATGCCGGGACCGTTGTCCTGCACGTCCACGCGCAGCGCTTCTCCCGCATGTGCCAGCCGCAGCGTCACCTTTCCACCGCCTGCCGCGCAGAACTTCGACGCGTTGGAGAGCAGGTTCAATACAACCTGCATGATGCGATCGGGGTCGGCGCTGATCCGCGGCACCGATGAGGGCAGGTCCAGCTCGAGCCGCACGCCCTTGTCCGCGAACAGCCCGCTGCTTGCGTTCACGGCGTCCTCGATCACCGCCTTGAGATCGATGGCGGCGACATGCCACTCGGCGTGGCCCGATTCGATCTTCGACAGGTCGAGCACCTGTTCGATGAGGCGCGTAAGGCGCTCGCTTTCCTTGATGATAATGCCCGCGAAGCGGGTCCGCTCGGCGGGATCGAGGCCGGGGTAGTCGTGCACGATCTCGGAGAACAGGCGGATCGAGGTGAGCGGCGTGCGCAGCTCGTGCGACACGGTGGAGACAAAGTCATCCTTGAGGCGGTCGAGCTCCTGGAGCCTCTCGTTGGCTGCGCGCAGCTCGCGCGTCGCCTGCTCGAGCTCGCGCGACTTGCGCTCCAGCTCATGGCTGTAGGCGATGACATGCGATGTCTCGTCGAGCATCCCCATCACCTGGTCCCTGTCGAGTTCCTCGTCCTTCACCACCGATGCCACCAGGATGCGCGCCGAGGCGGCGCCAAGCGCACCGGCCAGTTGGTTCTCGACCATGTGAACGAGCTCGGCGTCCACCTCCCCGCCCTTTGCCGCGACTCGTCCGCCGCTGCGTTCGACCGCGGCGAAGGCCTCGGCGGCGCGCGCGGGTCCCAAATAACGCCCCAGCAACTTCTCCAGTTCGGCCACCGAGGCGCTGCCTCGCCAGAAGCGCGGGGCGTCCTGTTGATCGAACACGTCGACGAAAAGCGCCGCCTGCCGGCGTTCGCCGGGACTTTGTCGGCTCAGGAGGGAAACGCCGACATAGGCGCCGCAATTCGCCAGCATGCTCCAGAGCATCGCGTGAGTGATCTGGTCGAGGCCCTCAAGGCCGAACAGTTGCAACGGGCGCAGCAGCGCGATGCCGAAAGGCCCCTCATCGAGCAGGCTTGCCGGCAGCCAGCCCGACTTGGCGAAGGCGGGAACGAGCAGCGTGTAGGTCCATATCAGGAAGCCGGCGGCGAGCCCCGCCAGCGCACCCGCACGAGCTCCGCCTTTCCAGAAGATTCCTCCCAGGATCGCGGGCGCGAACTGCGCGACCGCGGCAAATGAGATCAGTCCGATCGAGACGAGCGCATAGGCTTCGCCGGCGAGCCGGAAGTACAGGTAACCGAGGAGCAGCAGCATCACGATCGCGCCGCGCCGGATCGCGAGGAGCAGGCCGCTCAAATCGTGGCGCGCATTGAGCTTGAGGGCGTCCAGGCGCAGCAGCACGGGCATCACAAGGTCGTTGCATACCATGGTGCTGAGTGCGATGGTTTCCACGATCACCATTCCCGCGGCGGCAGACAACCCGCCGATGAACACCAGCAACGCGAGCCCCTGCTGTCTTTCCACCATGGGCAGCGTCAACACGAATGTGTCGGCGTCCACGCCGCCGTCCGGGAAGCGCAGCAGCCCTCCGAACGCGATCGGCAACACGAACAGGTTGATCGCCAGCATGTAGAGCGGAAACAGCCAGATCGCCTTACGCAGGTGATCCTCGTCGACGTTCTCGATCACGGCGACCTGGAACTGGCGCGGCAGGAACAGGATGGCCAGCATCGAAAGGACGGTCAGCCATACCCAGCTCGCGTAACTGCCCGCGGCGCCCCCCAGCGGTGTCAGCAGGGGCGCCAGGGCGGGCGACAGCGCCGCGCGCTGGAATACGTCGGCAAAACCATCGTACATGCCGAAAGTCACGAAGGCGCCGACCGCCACGAAAGCGATGAGCTTCACCAGCGACTCGAACGCGATGGCCGCGACCATTCCTTCGTGGCGCTCGGCCGCGTCCAGGTGGCGCGTCCCGAACACGATGGTGAACAACGCCAGCAACAGCGCGGCATAAAAGGCGGTATCGCTCCAGACCGGCAGCGGTCCCGATTGCGCCGGATTGATGATCGCCGGGTACTGCAGCAGGATGCTGAAACTGCCGGAAACCGCCTTCAGCTGCAGCGAGATGTAGGGCACGATGCCGACCACGGCGATCACCGTGACCAGCCCTCCCAGCACGGCGCTCTTCCCGTAGCGCGAGGCGACGAAGTCCGCGATCGAAGTGATGCGGTTGGCCTTCGTGATGCGCAGCATCTTGCGCAGGATGATCCACCACAACGCGACCATCAGCGTCGGGCCGATGTAGATCGGCAGGAAACCCACACCGTCGCTGGCTGCGCGGCCGACGCTTCCGTAGAAGGTCCACGACGTGGCGTACACCGCGAGCGAGAGCGCATAGATATAGGGATTGGCGATGATCGAGCGGCCGGCGTCGGCGCGCTTGTCGCCGTAATAGGCGATGGCGAACAACGTCGCGAGATAGGCGCCTGCCACGCCGATGACGAACCATCCGTGAAGCATGCCCCGCTCCCCGGTGTCCCCGCGTCAGCTCGCGCGGTCCACGGCAAGGGCGAGCAAACCGATCATGAGAGCCCAGGCGCAGAACAGGTAGGCGTAGAGCAACGGCACTCCGAAGACGGACGCGTCGATGTTGAAAAGCGATAGCAGCGGATAGTTGAACAGCGCGCAGCCCAGGAGGAACAAGGCGACCAGGCTGGAATGGCTGATCCTGCGTGCGGCCATGGGGCGTCCGTTCGACCCTAAATCTTATAGAAGACCGTTTGACGCACCGCAGCAGGGGGTGCTAGCTTGGCCTTCCACGTTGCCGTCGAATCCATGAGCGCCGTTATCTCCCACTCCATCGCCAGCGTCTCCCAAGCCTCGAGTTCGGCCGACATCCTCGGCGATTACTGGCCCGGCATCCAGATTTATTACCCGCCGGTCAAGTATGCGCCCTCGCTCGGCATCTACGAGGACCTCGAGCAGGCCGCCCAACGCTTCCGCAAGCATGGCTGGCTCACCACCGCGCACACGCTGCTCTTCGACCTCGAGGACGGCTGCCGCCAGAAGGAGATGAGCCGCGAGTTGCTGCGCCGCGAACTGCCGAACCTGCCGCGCAAGAAGGAAGTGCAGGTCGCCGTGCGCATCAATCCCTTCCGCACCGAGGAATACGAGCTGGACCTGAAGCTGGTGCGCGACCTGGCCGACAGCTTCGACGTGGTGATGCTCGCCAAGGCGGGCGAGGCTTACGGCTCACCCGAAATCCGCGACCTGTCCGCAGTGCTGGTGGGCC
>JANPHA010000202.1:0-2446 GCA_031424255.1 Burkholderiales bacterium
CAGGAGCGGTGCTCTCGACCTGCACGGGAGGCGCTACGACAGTCCGTCAGCCGCCGCGATGTCCATTACGGCTCACCCGGCTAACGGATGGACATTCTGGGAGTGCCGCACGCCGGGCAAGGCGCAATGGCGAGTTCTCAAAGCGCTGCGCGACTCCGCATGAACCTGACTCGCGCGGAAGTGGCCACGAATAACGCCTGATGGAAAGGAGGCGTTGTACGGGCAGCGCTCCTGCTCCAGGATGGGCGGTGGAGAGCTGCGGGAGAGTGTAGTGCGCAGTGCCGCGACACATTCCTCGAAGCTCGGGTGGAACTCCCACGCGTGGAGCGCCGCGAAGTCTTCGCGCAGCGCCCCGCCGTGTTCGCGAAGACGTTCCAGAAGGGCGGCGCGGCGGGCTCTCAGGACGCCGCCGATGCTGCGAACGGCGTCGGGTTCGAATGCCGAGACCGCGGCGAAATCGAACAAGTCGCGGGCGGGGAACGAGGCCGCGCGATGCCACAGCTTCCTCGCCAGTATCTCGGCTGAGGTGTCGACGCGCACCGGGCGTCCCAGTATCCATTCCCCGCGCGGGGGATCGGACGTGAGTGGGCCGCCGGCGATAAAGGCGACCTCGCCTTCGGGGAAATAGATCCTCACGGTCGTCGATTCCTCCACGTAGTCGACCGAAAGGGCGCCGACGGCATCGTTCAGCCGGGGTGAGAGGCGATGGAGCATCCGCTCGTTGCGCAGGAAGATGTCCACACCTGCGCTGCGCCTGTGGCGATGCCGGCGCATAAGCGCAGACCCTCCGCCGAGGCTCCACACAATGCTCGACTGCCCGGCGCTCTGCGCCGCGTCCACGAGGTGCAAGGCGCGCGCGAAGAGGCGCTCCCAATCCTTCATGTGTCCTTCAGCCACGTGCGGGTCCTCCTCTCAGTTCCCAGCGCCTCCGATACCCTGCGAACGTTCTCCACCACCCGGCCCGGTTGCGCCCACCTGCCGACCTCGTGCACCAGGCCCTTCAGGACGGCGAGCGGCGCCTCCGCCAGCAGCGCGCGCATGTGGGGGCGGTGGCGCGGCGCGATCCTGCCGGTCAGCAACACCCGCACGAGCTCCGCCTCGGACAATTTCCCCCGAAAGCTGCCGTTCGCCGCCGTGCGCGCCATGAGGACATAGTCGGCTCGACGCCGGTGCGCCGGGCGCACGTGCAATTCGAGATCAAGCTGATCGAGTATCGCCTGTGCCTTTCGCACGCCGATGTCGGGAAAGAGGCCATTCTCGAGCTGGTTCATCGTGGTTCGGGAGACTCCTGCCGCTCGCGCAACGTCGGCCTGCGTGCGCCCGAGCGCGAGCCGTGCCTTCCTGATCAGATAACCCAGTTCCTGCAGCCGCAAGCCGCGCATCTCCACAGGTTAAATATGTTTAACACTATATCCCTTGTGCAGTGCCTTTGGCCATGGTCCCATTGTCGAAAGGACGGGATTCATGAAGCTCACGTTGACCCTCACCCGGTGGCACAAGGTTGCGGAGCGTATCAATGCCGCGCTCAAAGTGCGCGAAGAGCGTAGCCTCGCCGCGCTCACGGCCACGACTATCTCGCCTTGGAACAAGGAGGGCGTCGAAGAGAAGGCGAGGGACATCGCCGGGCAGGCCAGGGCCGATCTCGCGCTGATCGAAGTGGCGACCGCGGCGGTTGCGGGGATTCGGGCCGCATTGGGTGGCCGCAATACCGATCTCGGCATCTCGGCGCGCCTTGCCGAAGCGGAGGCCGCCAACCGCAGGGCAAGGCTCTACCGCGAGGTGATCGACAAACAGCGAGCCGACATGGTGAAGCCGGAGGACGTGCGGCATGTGCCGCCGTTGGCTGGGACGGAGGAGCCACTATGGCCGCGGCGCTCCGGCTCCGCGATTACGCTCGCGATCGCCGACAAGGCGTTGCTCGACGAATTGCGCGCGAAGCTCGCGCGCGAGCAAGCGCGAGCGCATGCGCTGCTCGATGCGATCGCGGATGCGAATCGCGAAAGATTGGAGCTCGACCTGGCCGACGAGCTTCTCGAGATCGCGGGGCTCGCCGCCTGAATGGGGCGTGCAGCGCCCGGGGGCCGCGCCCGGACGTGTCCGACATGGCGTCGGAAGCCGCATGCGGCCGGGGAGACGGAACCTACGGAACCCTTGGCAGGGAACCTGCACCGGTCTCCATATCCGGCGGCCCGCCTGGACACGGAGCAAGGTTGCTTGGCTGGGCGGGTGGTTGAAGGTTGCCGGTGGCACCACCTTGGTTGATGGTCAAAGGTTGCGTCCGCCTCCCCGTTTTCCCCACCCGCGAATCCATGAAAAAGCGGCGACTGGTACAGAAACTTCTTGCCGAGCACTTCGAGGGTGCTGCGCTCGATGAGCTCGAGATCCTGCGTGCGCGCTTTCCGCACTGGATGCGGCCGGACGTCCAGCGCGGGGTCGAGCTTGCTCT
>JANPHA010000203.1:0-1954 GCA_031424255.1 Burkholderiales bacterium
CTCGATCCGGCGTGACGGCCGTCGCGTCGCGTGCCTCGCTCTCTCGTGGGTCCCGAAGGGCGCCTTGTGGAAGGTCGTGCAGGTGGCCGGAAGGGCGAATGCCGAGGTGACACCGGAGGTGCGGGCGTTCGCGAAGCGCGTCGCGGACCACTGCAGCGAGCAAATTCCCTTCTGAATCCCACCTGCGCGGGTAGGAAATGAAGCCCGATTGACCTTGCGTAACCCCGGCAGCGCATCGGCAGGCTATATTGGGCCGGCATGGTATCCGTCCTCTTCATAGCGGCGACGTTCGTCATCGCGATCATCGTCCTCACGATGATCCTGCGGGCCAGGATGGGCTCCATCGCGGACCTGGAGCGCTTTCCCTTTGAACGGACCGCGCCGCTAAGCCCGCCGGAGCAGGTGTTGTATTGGCGGCTGCGGAAGATCATGCCCGAACAGATCGTCCTCGCGCAGGTGGCACTGTCGCGGATCGTTCGGGTTCAGAAGGGACACGACTTCCGTCGCTGGCTGAACCGCATCAATCGGATGACGGTCGATTTCCTCGTGTGCCTCGCCGACGGCACGATCGTCGCCGCCATCGAGCTGGACGATGCCTCGCATGACGTCGACGACCGGATGTTCGCCGATGCGAAGAAGTCCAAGGCGCTCGAGAGCGCGGGCATCAAGTTGCTGCGATTCCGCGAGCTGCCGAGCGAGCGGGAGCTGCGACGGACTTTTCTGGAGTGAATGCCTGATGACAAGTACTATTCCGCCTTGATCCCCGCCTGCTTGATCACCGGCCACCATTTCTCGATCTCCGCCTTGTGATGCGCCCGTAGCGCTTCCGGGGTCTGCTGATCGACGGGCGTAATCTCCTGCCCCAGATCCTCCAGCTTCTTCCTCACCGCGGGATCCGTCAGCGCCTCCTTGACCGCACTGTTGAGCCGATCGACAACAGCCCGAGGCGTCCCCTTCGGCACCCAGAAGCCGTGCCAGATCGACATGTAGAAGCCGGGAAGGCCCGCCTCATCGGTCGTCGGAATGTCGGGAGCGGCAGCAAGACGCGATTTGGCAGTCACCGCATACGCGCGCACGCGCCCGCCCCGCACCTGCGGCAGCGCGTTGAGCGCCTGGTCGAACGTCATCGCGATGTGCCCGCCGATCACATCCTGCAGCGCGGGGCCCGAGCCCTTGTAGTGGATGATCTGTACCGGCACGTGGATCTCGTTGCCGAAGTAGACGCCGCTCACATGCGAGGGCGTCCCGGGGCCGCCCGTTCCCGCCGAAGCCTGCTCCGGGTTCGCCTTCACCCACGCGATGAATTCCTTCAGGTCCTTCGCCGGGACCGCGGTCTTCGAGACGAGGATCTGCGGATTGGAGACGAACATCGCGACCGGCTCGAGATCCGCGAGCAGGTCGTACGGCAGCTGGTGGACCGCGCCATTGATGACGTGCGTTCCGAGGTGCCCGATCCCGATCGTGTATCCATCCGGCGCCGCTCGCACCACGCGTCCCACGCCGATGGTGCCGCCCGCCCCCACGGCGTTCTCCACCACCACCGGCTGGCCGAGGCTCCGCGCCATGCGCTCGCCCATGATGCGCGCGATCGTATCGGTGGGACCGCCCGCGGCGAAGGGAACGATGATCACGACGGGCTTCGAGGGAAAGCCTTGGGCAGCGGCCGCGAGCGTGACGGAGGCGAGAACGAGTGCGGCGAATTGGCGCAGTGCGTTGCGGATCATCGGTAATCCTCCAATTGCTCGACGAAAGGCACATTTGATCGGTTCGGCCTGACGGGCGCAAGATGCGTCACGGCTGTTGGCGGAAATCAACAAGGGCAGATCAATGAAGCTCCTTGCAGCCATCGCGTTTGCGGTGGCAATGGCGTTTTCCGGGCCCGGCGACGCGAAGGGCTCGCACGGCCACAGTTCAAGCGGTTCGCACAGTCACGGCCACGCGAGCCGCGCGGCGC
>JANPHA010000204.1:0-7459 GCA_031424255.1 Burkholderiales bacterium
CCCCCGAATTGGTGATCTGGTACATTTGCAACGGCGCCGATCTGCGCATACGCTGGGACCGAATGATCGACGTGCGCACGCTGCTGGTCTTCCTCGCCGTTGCCGACCTGGTGCTCGCGGTGGTGGTGCTCGTCTCCGCCGGGCGGCGGCTGAGCGACGGCATGGGCCATTGGGCCGCGTCGCTCGCGGTGCGGGCGCTTGCACTCGTCCTTTTCGCGCGCCTCGAGCCCCAGGGCGGAGCGTTCGTGCTCGCCGCCGCCCTGCTCGCGCTCTCGCTCACGCTCCAGGCCGGTGCGCTGATCGCCTTCGACAACCGCAAGCTGCCCGCCTGGGTGCACACCGCGGTGATCGCCGCCGTGGCGGTGCCGTTCGCGCTCCTCACCGCCGACACTGCCGCCACCATCCTCTTCGGCGGCCTGGTCTACGGCACGCTGCTCGCCGGGCTCGCCGCGTTCGCGTGGCAGGTTCGCCCGACGACGGCGCGCTCGCGCGTGATCCTGGTGGCGTGCTTCGGCATCGCCGCCGCCGTCTGCTACGTGCGCGGGGTGGCCGGCGTGTTCGCGCTCGATCCGCTCGCGGCATTCCTTGCGCCCTCGGCATTCCCGTCGGCCACGTTCGTCGCGGCGGGTGTCGCGGCGATCGTGACCTCGTTCGGCTTCCTGCTGCTGCACAAGGAGCGCGCCGATTCCGAGGCCCAGCGCCTGGCGACGATGGACCCGCTCACCGGCATGTACAACCGGCGCACCTTCCACGAGATCGCCGAGCGCGAGATGTCGCGCGCGCGCCGCGCCGGACAGCCGCTGTCGATCATCATGCTCGACATCGATCATTTCCGCGCCATCAACGAGCAGCATGGCCATCGCGCCGGCGACGACGTGCTGCGGCAGATGGGCGACATCATCCGCTCGGCGCTGCGCCAGGAAGACATGCTGGTGCGCTTCGGCGGGGAAGAGTTCCTGGTGATGCTTCCCGACGTGGCCGGGCCCGGCGCGGTGGTCGTCGCGGGGCGCATCCGCAAGGCGGTCTGCGCGAGCGAGATCGAGACGCGCGGCAACATGCTCCCGATCACCGTGAGCGCCGGCGTCGCCGCACGGCTCGACGAGGGCCCCGAGAGCATCGATTCCCTCATCGCCCGCGCCGACGAGGCGCTCGCGCTCGCCAAGCGTCGCGGCCGCAACCGCGTGGTGGCACTCTCCCTCGGCCGCTCGATCGCAGCGTAGCCGGGCGTGCACCTGCTCTACATCGCCGACCCGTTGTGCTCGTGGTGCTACGGCTTCGCGCCCGAGCTCACGCGGCTGCTCGAGCGCCATCCCGGAGCGCGCCTCGATCTCGTGATGGGCGGCCTGCGCCCGTACAACACGCAGCCGATGAGCGCCGCGTTCAGGGACATGCTGCGCGGGCATTGGCAGAAGGTGGCCGAGGCCACCGGGCTGGCGTTCTCCGAGGCGATCCTCGCGCGCGACGATTTCGTCTACGACACCGAGCCCGCGTGCCGCGCGGTGGTGACTGCACGCTCGCTCGATGCCGCGCGCGCCTATCCGTACCTGAAGGCAATCCAGGCGGCGTTCTACCGCGACGGCCGCGACATGACCGACGAGGAAGCCCTTGCCCACGTGGCCGCCGGGTGCGGATACGATCGCACGCACTTCCTCGCCCACCTGAAATCGGAAGCGATGCGCGACGCGGTGCGCGAGGAATTCGCCACCGCGCAGTCGATGGGTGTCAGCGGCTTTCCGACGGTGGGCGTGGCGCGCGGGCCGCAGATCTACCTCGTCGCCTCGGGATACGTCGGCGCGGACGAGATGCAAAAGCGTCTTGACCAAATCGAGCGGATGACGGCGGAGAAGGCGGTACGATAGACGTTCGCCGGCGCACGACCGGCCGGTTCCCCGAGGAGCAGCACTCCCCATGAAGAACCAGCGACGTGATTTCCTCAATGCCGGCGCCGCGATCGGCGCCGCCACCGTGGCCGCCTGCGCCGCGCCGATGCAGTCGAGCGCCCGCGACGACAAGGTGCTGTTCGGCCAGAAGCCCGTGACCGTCCCGGTGATGGGCACCGACCAGCTGTTCCAGGTGCGGCGCATCTACTGCGTCGGGCGCAACTACGCCGCGCACGCCCGCGAGATGGGCTCGGATCCGACGCGCGAGCCGCCGTTCTTCTTCCAGAAGCCGACCGATGCCATCCAGGTGGTCGCCCCCGGCGCCACCGTCGATCATCCCTATCCGCCGATCACCAAGAATTATCACTACGAGATCGAGCTGGTGGCCGCGTTGAAGGGCGGCGGGCGCAACATCCCGGCGGACAAGGCGCTCGACATCGTCTACGGATACGCCGCGGGCCTCGACATGACCCGGCGCGACCTGCTGCGGGCGATGGGCGACCAGAAAAAGCCGTGGGAAGTCGGCAAGAGCTTCGACCGCTCCGCGGTCATCAGCCACATCCATCCGGCCACGGCGACCGGGCACATCGCGAAGGGCGCGATCTGGCTGAAGGTGAACGGCGCGACCAAGCAGAGCGCGGACCTGAACATGATGACCTGGAACGTGGCCGAGCAGATCGCGAACCTCTCGACCTTCTACGAGCTCTTCCCCGGCGACATCATCTACACCGGAACGCCCGAGAACGTGGGCCCGGTCGTCAAGGGCGACATCATGACCGGCCACGTCGACGGCATCTACGACATCAACGTGAAGGTGACTTGATCGGGGGGCAAGGCGGGTATCGCCGCTTCGGGCGCTACCTGCTCGCGTGGGCGTTCGCGGCCGCCGCGGCCGCGGCGCAATCCCCGGGCCTCACCGCGCCCCAGTACGCGGAAGATTTCGACACGCTGTGGCGCGCGGTCGATGAAGGCTATGCCTACTTCGATCGCACGCGCCCCGCGTGGAAGCGCGCACGCGACACCTGGCGGCCGCGCGCATTGCGTGCGCGCTCCCGCGATGAATTCGTCGCGGCGCTCGAAGGCGCGCTCGCCGTGCTGCGCGACGATCATGCGAGCCTTTCCGAGCGCTCTTCCGCCGCGCCGCGGCGCCATGCCGAGACCGACATCTGGGCGCGCTGGAACGACGACGGCGCCGCGCTCATCGAGGGCGTGCGCACCTTCGGCGATGCGGATGTCGCCGGGCTTCGTCCCGGGCACGTGGTGACGCGCGTGCAGGGCATCGACGTGGGGCGGGCGGTGCAGGCGCGGCTCGGGCCGGGAGCGGCCAGCGCGAGCGAGCGCGACCGCGCGTTGCGGCAGGTGCTCGCGGGTCCGCGCCGCGGCACGGTGCGGATCGAGGTGCGCGATGCGCCGCGTCCGCTCGAACTGGAGCGCGCCGGGAACGCCCGCGCCAACGGGCCGCCGATCGTCGCGCGGCGCGTGGGTGACGAGCGCGACCTCGGATACCTGCGTATCAAGAACGGCGCCGACGACGTGCGGCTGGTCGAGCAGTTCGACAACGCGCTCCACTATCTCAAGGACACGCGCGCCCTCATCGTCGATTTGCGCGAGACCGCGGGGCCCGCGTCGCGCGCATCGACGCTCGCGATTCTCGGGCGCTTCCTCGCGGCCGCGGCTCCCTGGCAAACCCGCGAAACGCGCGGCGGCAAACGCGTTGTCGACGTGGCGTCGCCGGATGGCGCTTTCACCTACGGCGCCCCGGTGGTGGTGCTGGTCGACCGCTGGACCGAGGGCGAGGCGGAAGCGCTGGCTGCGGGCCTCAAGGCCGCGGCGCGCTCTCGCCTCGTGGGCACGCCGATGGCGGGGCTGCGAGGCGAGCTGCGCGAGGTGCGGCTGCCCCGGAGCGGCATCGTGGCGCGCTTCCCCGCGGAGAAGGCCCTGCTGCCCGACGGCACGCCGCGCGAATCGCTGCGTCCCGACATCGCGATCGACCTCGCCGCGCCTTCGGGCGGGCCCGGCGACCCGATCCTGTACCAGGCGTTGAAGCTGCTCGAAAGGAGCTAGGCCTCGCGCTTGGCTTTTTTCTGCACCCGCTGGTCGAAGCGCTCGAGGTTGACCACCACGCGTTCATGAGTGCCCTCGCCGATCACCTCCTGCTCGTCCTCGGCGCGCACGTGGAAGAAGATCGTCCGCCCCTCGACCTTCAGCACCCGCGCGGTCGCACGCACGCGCATCCCGACCGGCGTGGCGGCGATGTGCGTCACGTCCAGGTGCGTGCCCAGGCTCTGGTGGAACTCCGGCAGCGACTGCTCCACCGCCGCGAGCGCCGCGGCCTCGATCAGGTTGATCATCACCGGGGTCGCGAGCACGCGGATGCGTCCGCTGCCGATCCGCGGAGCGGTGTGCTGCTCGCCGACCACGAGCTCGGCGGTGCCGGTCATGCCGGCGGGCAGATCGAGGACCAGGGCCATGGGCGGAGCGGGAGGGGAAAAGGCCCAATTAAACACCAGGTAGGAGGAATCCTGCGGACTTTGATGCGCCTGTCCGACCCCATTTCCAGCGTTCCGGCCCGAACGCCGCGCCCCTGCAAGCCGTCTATCGGTGACACAGAGGGGAATTGCCATGATCGACGCAACGCTTTCATCGTTCGAGCGGGATGTGGTCGAGGCCTCGATGGAGGTCCCGATCCTCGTCGATTTCTGGGCGCCGTGGTGCGGGCCGTGCAAGATGCTGGGCCCCCTGCTCGAGCGCCTCGAGCGCGAATACGGCGGGCGCTTCAAGCTCGTCAACATCAACGCCGACACGAACCCCGAGCTGGTCGCCTCGTTCAACCTGAAGTCGATTCCCTACGCCGCCGCGTTCGTCGACGGCAACGCGGTGGCGCAATTCACCGGCGCGCAGCCCGAAGCGTTCGTGCGCGCTTTCCTCGATCGTCTCATCCCGAACCCCTCGCTGATCGAGCATCGCGCGGCGCGCGAGGCGCTCGCCAAGGGCCAGCCCGGCATCGCCGAGGGCTACCTCAAGAATGCGATCGCGCTCGATCCTTCCAACGACGCCGCGCGCCTGGATCTCGCCGCGGTCCTGGTCGATCGCGGCTTGCCGATGGCGGCGCGGATCCATTTCGACACGCTCTCGGTGCGCGCGGCCTCCGAGCAATCCAGCTTCCAATCGGTGCGCGCGCGGCTGCTCGCCGCCGAAGTGGCGATGTCGCTGCCGCCCGCGGAGCTGCTCCTGCGGCGCATCCAGTGCGATTCGAACGACCTGCAGGCGCGCCTCGAGCTCGCCGAACTGCAGATCGCGCATCGCGATTTCGCCGCGGCGCTCGCCCAGCTCCTGGAAATCGTGCGCCGCGATCGCACGTTCGGCAACGACATCGGCCGCCTGAAGATGCTCTCGGTCTTCGACCTCGCGTCCCAGCAGGCGGACCTCGTCGGCGAGTACCGCAGCAAGCTTTCCAGCATCCTGTTCTGAGGATTTCCGTACCCGACACGGCTGTCCGGCAGAGTCGTGTGACCGCACCGGGGCGCCTTTCACTCCTTTGGGGGCGCAGGGAAGCAGTCGAGTCGAAGGGCGGAAGCACCCCAAGAATGGGGTCAGAGTACATTTCGATGTCGAAACGGACCCTGACCCTTTTTCCATGCGCGTCACCCTCCTCACCGCCCCCCTCGAGCGGACCGCGAACGGTACCCCGTATTCGGCGCAATTCCGGGACGTCTATCACTCCGAGCACGGCGGCCTCGCCCAGGCACGCCACGTGTTCCTCGGCGGCAATGCCCTTCCGCAGCGCTGGAAGGGCCGTGAATCGTTCCGCATCGTCGAGACGGGATTCGGCCTCGGCCTGAGCTTCCTCGCGGCCTGGGACGCGTGGCGGGCCGATCCGGGGCGTTCGAAGCGGCTGCACTTCGTCTCGGTCGAGGAGCATCCGCTCTCACGCGAAGACCTGGTCGCCGCGCTCGCGCCGTTCGCGCAGATCGAGGCGCTCGCGCTCGCGCTCGCTGCGGTCTGGCCCCCCGCCCTCGCCGGCTTCCATCGCCTGCAGTTCGACGCCGGGCGTGTCACGCTTACGCTGCTCTTCGGCGACGCGCGCACCCTGTTGCCGCAGCTCACCGCGCGCGCGGACGCGTTTTTCCTCGACGGCTTCACCCCCGCGAAGAACCCGACGATGTGGTCGCCCGAAGTGGTGCGCGAGCTCGCGCGCCTCGCCGCGCCGCAAGCCACGCTGGCCACCTGGACGGTGGCGGGGGGCGTTCGCCAGGCGCTCGCGGATGCCGGCTTCCGGATCGAGAAGCGCGCGGGCTTCGCCGCCAAGCGCGAGATGCTCACCGGGCGATTCGAGGGAGCCGGCGCGCTCCCCGAGGCTGCGCGCACACGCCATGCGATCGTCGTCGGGGCGGGTCTCGCCGGGACGCTCGCGGCCGAGCGCCTCGCCTCGCGCGACTGGAACGTGGACCTGTTGGAGGCGCGCGCGGCGCGCAGTGCTGCAGCCGTCGGCCTGCTGCGCCCGATCGCCAACCTGCGCGATGCGACCAACGCGCAGGTCTCGCGCAGCGCCTTCCTCTACGCGCTGCAGTACTACCGGGCGCTGCAGCACGATGGCTATCACCTGCAGTGGGATCGATGCGGCGTGCTGCAGCTCGCCGCGGACGCCGACGAGGCCGCACGCATGCAGGCGATCGTGGGCTCGCAGGGGTATCCCGCGGCGTTCCTCGATTTCGTCGACGCGGCGCGCGCGGCGCAGATCGCCGGGCGGCCGGTGCGCGGGCCGGGGTGGTGGTTCCCGTCCGGAGCTCTCGTCTCGCCGCAGAGTCTCGCGATCGCGAGCTACGCGCGGGCGGGCGAGCGCATCCGACGACGCTTCGGAGCCCGCGTCGAGCGGATCGCGCGTGACGGCCGGCTATGGCGCGTGTTCGATGCCGAAGACCACGTGATCGCCGAGGCACCGGTGCTGGTGGTCGCCAATGCCGCCGATGCGCAACGCCTGCTGCCCGGATCGCGGCTCACGCTCGCCGCGGTGCGCGGGCAGGTCACCTACCTGCCGTCCTCGCCCGCGCGCACGCTCGGCGTGATCGTGAGCGGCAGCGGCTACGTGGCGCCGCTGCCCGAGGGCGGCCACTGCGTGGGCGCGAGCTATCAGCACGACGACGCCGACGAGAGCGTGCGCGCCGCCGATCACCGCGAAAACCTGCTGCGGGCCGAATCGATGCTGCCGGGCTTCACCGAGGGCGTGCACCCGATCGATCTCGCCGGCTGGACCGGGTTTCGCGCGACGGTGCCCGATCGCCTGCCGATCTTCGGCGCGACCGCGCTCGAGGGCCTCTACGCCGCGACCGGCCTCGGCTCGCGCGGCCTGCTCTGGGCGCCGATCGGCGCCGAGCTCCTCGCGAGCGCGCTCGAGGACGACCCCCTCCCGCTGCCGCGCGACCTCGCCGGCGCGATCTCGCCGCGGCGCTTCCTCTCCTGACCCGAGCAATTCGGGGGTGAGGGGCCGCCAATGGGGTGCGGGGTGGGGCCCCCCCAATCACCCCGGCGCGGCGCGGGTGGGGGGGGTTTGGCCGGTGGGGGTGAGGGACCTATAGTGG